>JBEGTP010000069.1:0-19678 GCA_041179365.1 Pseudomonadota bacterium | reverse complement strand
TGGAAGAACCGGCGCTCTTCCAGATCAGCGATGTGCATATATTCAAGGCCAACAGACCCGCAGTAATTGGCCCGCAATGTGGCCACGAGCTGGCGGACTGTGGTCCACTCAAGCCCCATCGTTCCGCCAAGATAGACCGGCTTGTCGAGCGCCTCGCCGGTAAACCCATGATATTCCGGCGTCAGATCAGCAGGAATTTCTTCCTTTGTCAGCCCAAGCGGATCGAGGTTTGCTGCCAAATGTCCGCGCACCCGGTATGTGCGCACCAGCATGATCGCGCGGATCGACGCTCCAGCAGCCGTCGCAACCTCTGCGTCGGCCATTGGGGCGCTAAGCGCCTTCGCTGCCGCCTTAACAACGCGCTCCATTTGCGTTGGATCGAGAGCGGCTGTCAGCTCGTCAGTCGCGTCAAGCGGCCAGTTCGCCCGCGCCCAGCTCGGGCCGGTTTCTGCATCAAACTCGTGGTTCTCGAAACCCATCGTTACACCTCGTCACGCCGGCAGAGGCCGAAGTTTAGTCGCTCAGCAAAGACACCCATGATTGGGCCCGTCTGCATCCCAGTTTCCACCGGGATGACGGTTAGTTTTTCAACACGTCTGCCAACGTCCGGCCCAATTCGCTTGGTGAGCTTGAGACCCGGATACCGGCGGCTTCCATTGCCGCGATCTTGCTCGCTGCGTCGCCCTTGCCGCCAGAGACAATGGCGCCGGCATGGCCCATGCGGCGTCCGGGAGGGGCGGTGAGCCCTGCGATAAAGCCGACCATTGGTTTCTTGCGGCCACGCTTGGCTTCATCAATCAGGAATTGCGCCGCTTCCTCTTCCGCGCTCCCGCCAATTTCGCCGATCATGATGATCGATTTGGTGGCTTCGTCTGCAAGGAACAGCTCAAGCACGTCAATAAAGTTGGTGCCGTTCACCGGATCGCCGCCGATACCGACTGCGGTGGTTTGGCCAAGTCCCTCTGCCGTCGTCTGAAACACCGCTTCATAAGTGAGCGTGCCCGAGCGCGAGAGAACGCCGACCGAGCCTTGAGAGAAAATGCTACCGGGCATGATGCCGATTTTGCACTCACCGGGTGTCAGGACGCCGGGGCAGTTGGGGCCGATGAGGCGCGATTTGGAGCCCGAAAGCGCGCGTTTGACCTTGACCATATCGAGCACCGGAATACCTTCGGTGATGCACACGATCAGGCCAATTTCAGCATCAATCGCCTCAAGGATCGCGTCAGCGGCAAAGGGCGGTGCGACATAGACGACGCTCGCGTCCGCGCCGGTAACGGCCTTGGCTTCGGCGACCGTATCAAAGACAGGGAGGCCAATATGCGTCTGCCCACCCTTGCCCGGCGTCACCCCCGCGACCATCTGCGTGCCATAAGCGAGCGCCGCTTCGGTGTGGAAAGTGCCGGTTTCGCCAGTCATCCCTTGGGTGATTACCTTGGTGTTTTTGTTTACTAAAATGCTCATGCTATCTCCATTGTCATCTCGTAGTGTTTTCGTCACCCCGGCGAAGGCCGGGGCCCAGTACCTTTAAAAATTCGCGCGAAGCTTTCAAACATTGGGCCCGTCTGGGTCCCGGCCTTTCGCCGGGATGACGAAGCTGATCACCAGCGATAATAGGCCAACACCAAAACTTGTCGCTCCGATAAATACCGCTCCAATATTTCCAAACCCATCGCCGTGTTTTGGCCCAAAGTGTGCGTTTAGCCAAAGCGCGACGCCGACGATGCACAAGACAGATCCAAAGATTTGAAGCAATTGCCTCACTTCAGCACCGGCTCAATCTTCTTACACGCCGCGAGTAGCCCCTTTACTTCGCCAACCGAGACGTCGAAATTCTTTTGCGCCTTTGCATTCAGCTTGATCTCGATGATCCGCTCAACGCCGCCGCCGCCGATGACCACAGGCACACCCACGTAAAGGTTCTTCACGCCGTACTGACCAGTCAGGTTTGCGGCACAGGGCAAGACACGCTTCTGGTCGCCGAGATAGGCTTGCGCCATTTCAATCGCACTCGTCGCGGGCGCGTAATAGGCAGAGCCGGTCTTCAAAAGCCCAACAATCTCACCGCCGCCGCTGCGGGTCCGCGCGACAATCGCGTCGATCTTTTCTTTGGTCGACCAACCCATTTTGATCAAATCCGGCACCGGAATGCCTGCGACGGTCGAATACTCGATCACTGGGACCATCGTGTCGCCGTGGCCGCCGAGCACGAACGCGTTCACATCACGCACCGAAACCTTGAATTCCTCGGCGAGAAAATGCCGAAAGCGCGCACTATCGAGTACACCCGCCATGCCGACGACCATATTGTGCGGCAGGCCGGAGAACTCACGCAGCGCCCATACCATCGCGTCGAGTGGATTGGTGATGCAGATTACGAACGCCTTGGGCGCATGCTTTTTGATGCCTTCGCCAACGGCTTTCATGACTTTCAGATTGATCGCGAGCAGATCATCGCGGCTCATGCCGGGCTTTCGCGCTATGCCAGCGGTGACGATGCAGACGTCCGCGCCTTTGATATCTTTGTAGTTGGAGGAACCCTTGAGGTTGACATCAAAACCCTCAACCGGGCCCGCTTGCGACAGGTCAAGCGCCTTGCCCTGCGGAATGCCATCAACAATGTCGAAAAGGACGATGTCGCCCAGTTCTTTCTGGGCGGCGAGGTGGGCGAGCGTGCCGCCAATCATACCTGCGCCGATGAGCGCAATCTTTTTACGGGCCATTCTAGTCAGTCCTTCCATGGGCCAAAAGGCGGAATTGTGGCCGCGTTAGGCCCGTTTATTAAGGCTGACAACCGCATAAATGCCAATCCTTAAGATTATTTATGCAAATCATTCGCATTAGCATTTAATGGCGAGACTTGATCGTTGGCGCGCGTGCGTTAGTTTGATTGTCTTCTCAAAAAAAGAGCGAACTTCGTGATGCCAGAATTAGCCTCAATCCGCGCGCAGATTCACATCGATATCATTTCTGATGTCGTGTGCCCGTGGTGCATAATTGGGTATAAACAATTGGAGCGCGCGACGGGCATGATGGCGGACCGTGCCGAAGTTTCTGTGCGTTGGCATCCCTTTGAGCTCGCACCTGCCACGCCCCCGGAAGGGCAGAGCCTAGCAGACTATGGCCGCGAACGGTACGGGGCGACGCCTGAACAAAGTCATTCCAACCGCGCGCGCATCATTGCAGCAGGGGCACCGCTTGGCATCGCCTTTTGCTACGACGACAAGAGCCGCATCTACAACACTTCAAAGGCGCACCAATTGCTCGCATGGGCGGGCGAAGTGGGCCATCAAACAGCGCTCAAGATGGCCCTGTTCGCAGCCTATTTTACCGATCAGGCCAATGTTTCGGACGACGAGGTTTTGCTGAATACTGCAGAAAGCGCTGGGCTAGACCTGGCCGAAGCCGCCGCCGTTCTCGCCGATGGGCGCTACGCCGCACAGGTCAAAGAGGAGGAAGCCTATTGGGCTGATCAAAATGTCACTGGCGTCCCTGCCTTCATCGTCAACGGCAAAGTCATGATCCCCGGCGCGCAGGACGCGGAGACCTTCGTGCAAATAATCGACCGCGTGATCGCGAAAGGAATGGCTGCGGCATAGCGCCGTTCCGAAGTCGCCGCCATAGTGACAGCGTGCCGTTAAGTTGTTTTGCTCTCGAGCGCGCACGCGGCTCAGGTATAGCAAACGATTTCCCATTCGATGCCGTCATAGTCGAAGAGGTAAAACCGTCGACCCGGCGCGTAAGTGTCGTGGTTGAACGGCACAAGCCCGAGTGCGCGTGCGCGCTGTTCGACGCCCTCGAGATCATCGACAGTGACACCAATGTGATTAAGGGGCTGGCCTTTACTATGGGTCAGCGGCACGCCATCCGACCCCTTAGGAGAGTAGACCGCAATATAGTCATTGGGCGTGCCGACGTGGATGGTTCTTCCTCCGCTCGCAGCAGCGCCTTGCCAGCGGATTTTCCATCCAAAAAGATGGGTAAGCATCGCAGCAGTGCGTTCTGGGCTGCTAACTGTGATGTTCACATGTTCAATTGTTCCATTTGCCATGGCGAGTCGTTTCCTTTCAGGATCGCTAATTTGCGTTGACTCACACTTCATAGAACCTCAACCTAAGGTGAGATCAAGCTATTTATTGCGAGGCGCTTCCTATGAACGCAAACGACATACTTCCAATTGGAGACCTCGCCCGCCGGACCGGCCTTTCAGTCTCGGCAATTCGTTTTTATGAGGCGCGCGGCCTTATCGAAGCGTTTCGCAGCAAAGGGGGGCAGAGGCGGTTTCTTCGCTCCGATATTCGTCGGCTTTCGTTCATTCGCATTGCGCAACAGCTTGGATTGTCGATCGAGGGTATCGCGCTCGAATTAGCGAAGCTTCCGCACGGCAGGACTCCCAATGCAACAGACTGGCAAAACATCGGCACGGCAATGCGGGCGCTTCTCGACGCGCGTATCTATCAGCTGATTCTCACCCGCGATCGTCTTGATGGTTGTATCGGGTGCGGTTGTTTGTCGCTTCAGAAATGCGGGCTGTACAATCCGGGGGACCGTGCTGGCACAATCGGTTCAGGCCCCCGCTATTTGATGGGGGACAGTGCGCAACAGCGTTAGGCTAGCCGATCCCCGAGCCCCAGCTTTGCCAATCGGTGGGCGATATAAGCAGAAAGGAGGCATGCGACGGCTACGAAGAGCAGGGTTCCTGTTACCGTCGCACCCAGATCAACGAGTTTGCCGAGCGAAAGTGCCGCGACAACCATGAAACCTGAGTTGACGATGTTATTGACCGCGATGGTCCGTGCGGTTTCATCCGGAGCAACCGAGACCGTAAGAAAGGCATAAAGAGGCACAACATACATGCCACCGAAGACCGCAATGCCAAACAGCGCGAACATCACAAATTCGGCAAGTGGGTATGTGATGAACTCCGCGACGCCAATCAAATGCGGCCCAGCGCCGCCCCAGGTGCCAACCGCCCACCAGAGCAAAAGAACAAAGCCGCCCATGATGATCGCAGAGACAGGCGAATAGCGCGCCGATACAACGCCTTTGAGCAGCTTATTCACGGCCACCGAGCCGACCGCGATGCCAATGGAGAAGATGGCGAGAAAGAGCGTAGCAACATGCTCATCGCCGCCAATTGCATTTTTGACAAGGGGCGGAAATTGCGCGCCGAGCAGGGCACCAATGGCCCAAAAAAAGCTGATGCTGAAAATCGCGACGCGAATGCGCGGAACATGGAGTGTATCGCGCATCAACCGCCACGAGGCGCGAAATATGTTGAGATCAGGCTTGACCGCATGCCCAGCATCAACATGCGGCGCTGGGGGAACTTGGCCACCACTGATCCTGCCAATGACTGCAAAAAAGATGACGCCGACGGCAGCCCAGCGCGGCGGGATGATCCCGCCCATAATTTGGCCAAGCAGAATGGCAACATAAGTGCCCGCCTCAACAAGGCCCGTCCCGAGCAAGACATCATCCTTTTGAAGATGCTGAGGAATGATGGCGTATTTGATCGGGCCAAAGAAAGTTGAGTGCACCCCCATCGCAAACAGAGCGCCGAGCATGAGCGGCACATGACCAATCCAAATTCCGATGGCGCCAAACACCATGATGATGATTTCAGCCGTCTTGATCCAGCGGATCAACTTGGCCTTGTCCATCATATCTGCAAGCTGGCCAGAGACTGCTGAAAAGAGAAAGAAGGGCAAAATGAAGAGGCCTTGCGCCATATTGCTAAAGGCGAGTTCTTGCGCTTCGCTGTTGAAGATCGTGTAGATCGCGAGCATCACCATTGCGGTGCGGAACAGATTATCGTTGAACGCGCCCAGAAATTGGGTCACGAACAAGGGCAAGAACCGGCGCATGCGCAGAAGTTGCATTGGTTTGTGCATAGTGGCTGGCCGACCCCTCCGTGCCATTGAAGGGGCCATAGAGCAGCTTTGCGCGATGCTGCAAAGGGATTAAGGGGGAAAAATGCTGAGCCTGCCAAACATATTGACTCTTTCGCGGATCTTCACTGTGCCGATCCTCGTGGCACTTTTGTGGTTTCCGGGTTGGGAACTTGGCTATGGTCTAGGGTTTGGGCTTTACTGCTTGATGGGCGTCACCGACTATTTTGATGGTTATCTTGCGCGCGCACAGGGAACCGTATCAAAATTGGGCATTTTTCTCGATCCGATCGCCGATAAGATTATGATTGCCAGCGTTCTCATGCTGCTTGTTGGCACACGCTATGAGGCGTCATCGATCTCGGGCATTCACATCATCCCGGCGATTGTCATCTTGTTGCGCGAAATTGCGATTTCAGGATTGCGCGAGTTTCTCGCCGGGCTGCAAGTTTCGGTTCCCGTTTCCAAGCTGGCAAAGTGGAAGACGACATTTCAAATGTTGGCACTCGGCGCGCTCATCTTGGCCGGCGCACTGCCTGCGATGGAGTGGATCCATTTGGTGGGGCTCTATTGCCTATGGGCGGCAGCCGCGTTGACCCTGATCACTGGCTGGGATTATCTGCGCGTCGGCCTAAAGCATATGGATTGAACCATGGCGCAGTGCACCCTTTTGTATTTCGCGTGGATCCGTGAGGCCATCGGCGTTGACAGCGAAGTGTTTGACGTTCCAGCTACAATCTCAACCCCTGCGGAGCTTGCCGCGCATTTGGGCCAGAGGAGCACCGGTTACGCGCGCGCTTTTGCGGATATGAGCCGCGTGCGTTGCGCAATTGATCAAGCCGTGCACGCGCTCGATACCCCCTTTGGCGCTCCACAAGAGATTGCCTTTTTTCCTCCGGTAACCGGCGGATGATCCGCGTTCTCGTAACGCCGGATGATTTTGAGGCGGGAGCGGAAGGCCGGGCGCTGGCCGAGGAAGGCGCAGGCGCTGTCGCCAGTTTCATCGGCATCGTGCGCGGGGGCGATGGGCTCTCGGCGATGACCTTGGAGCATTACCCCGGCATGACAGAGGCCGCGCTCACGAAGATGGCGCAGGAAGCGGCGGCGCGCTGGTCACTGATAGCGGTGACGCTTATTCACCGCATTGGCTGTTTGACGCCGGGCAGCCAAATTGTCTTTGTCGGCACCTCAGCGCCGCATCGGCAGGACGCGCTTTCAGCGACAGCCTATCTGATTGACCGGCTCAAAACCGATGCGCCCTTCTGGAAGCAGGAACAGTTCAACGATGGACGCACGCACTGGGTCGACGCGCGCGAAAGTGACGACGCCGCTGCGGCGCGCTGGGGATGAAGGACAATGTCTCTTGCATCGCCGAGGAATCGCAATAGTTTTAGGCGACAATCATGAAACGGGGGATGGATGCATGACATTTTGTGCGGGTTGTGGATCACAAATGGCCGCCGGTGTGCGCTTTTGCACACGCTGTGGAGCGGCGACGGCTGAAGCCGCCGCAACAGTTGAAGCGGCAATGGCCCCAGTTCAATCGGTTGCTTATGCGCCCCCTATCGAGCGCTCCAAATCGAACTCAAAACTCATTATTGGCGGCGGGATACTTGTCGCTGCTCTGGTCGCTGCAGCTGGAACCTATACGCTGTCCAAGCAAAGCGGTGCAGTGCAGGCGGACAATGCAGTCGCGGTCGAAGAACAAATTGTGGCGGGAGATGATGGCATCGCAAAGCCCGTGCCCGCTGTTTCAGCGAGTGAGCGCGTTGAGAAATTTGTCGCGTCAGATGCCAATATCCGCAACCGGCCAACGGCGCTTGGTAAGTCGCGGGTGATTGCAAAGCTATTGCGCGGCAGCCGCCTCTCCGGGGCGCTCCAGCCCGGCATCGATAAACGAACACGCTGGTTTCGCCTCGCCGATGGGCGCGGCTATGTGAGTGCGGTCAATCTCTCTGACGTCCCTCCCCCCAAATTGGCACAGTCTTATAATGGAAAGCGCTGGTATCCGGGGGGAGCCATCGCCATTCGTGCCTTGCCCGATACAGCAAGCGCCGTGGTTTCGACAACGCGTGAAGGCGCGCCGCTTATTGTCTCGGGGATTACGGATTCGAATTTCGCTGAAGTAAAGCTCCCGAACGGCGGCGTTGGATTTGTCCCGGCGGATCAGGTCGATGTGTCAGCCGACGCCGCCAATGGCGTCGAAGCGGCTGCCTCCGCCGCCGTCGCGGTAGGCGCGGAAGCCGCGGCGGCCCCCTATGTTCAAATGACCTGCACCGTTATTGATAAGACAGGTACTCAGCTGCGGATTAGAACTGCGCCCTACGGTCGGGTCATCGGCGGCCTTAATTACGGCGCGAAAGTGCGTGTGCTTTCTGAGCGGTCTGACGCCAGTGGGGATGTATGGGCCGAAGTGCAAACGTCTGTGAGACGCGCTCCCCACGGGTGGGTGTTCCGTCAGTATATTAGTTGCTAAAGCGGGCGACACGGGCATTTTGGAAGGTATCTATGCGGACAATTATTCTTGCTGTGCTGGTCTTGTGCCTCGGCGGCGGCGCACTGGCCTATGCGGTGTGGCCTAGCCGAACGCAGGGATCGAGTGTCACGGTCACGATTGACAGTGATGAACGCGCACCAAAATCGATAGCCGCCCCAATAGGTCTTGCGGTGCAGGATGACGGGAATAGCGTTACAGCGCCAGGTTTTGCACAGACTGTGCCAGAGGGTGGCGGCGCGACTGCGCCTGTTTGCGCGGGGCAGCCACCTGTCCCCATCGGGGCAGACGGTCGGCTCTTTGGTCACTTTGCTTATGCTGAAGCATCCGCTGCTGATCTTGTCGCACCGCCCAAATCCTTTCAAAGTGGGAATTGCACACAAATTGAGCGGGGCATGGCTCAGTCGCTTTCAGCGCTCATTGCGGCGGCGACAAAAGACGATGCCGCCGTTGGCAAAGCACTCATGGGCGTTTCATGCTTCCGTTCTATCGAGCGACAATCAGGGCTCTTCTGTCGGCCTGACCGCTTGAAGGAACGCGGCATGCAGGGCCAAGCCAAGTGGGTCGCACCGCCAGGATATAGCGAACATGCCACCGGCTACGCGATTGACTTTGGCGCGCGGAGCATTCCTTCGTGTCACGCAAACCCATGCTTCAAGGAAACGCGCACGGGCAAGTGGCTTGCGGCAAATGCACGCCACTTCGGTTTTGAAATGAGTTTCCCCGAAGGTAACGCGCAGGGCGTGTCTTTTGAGCCTTGGCACTTTCGTTGGATCGGAACCGGGCAGGGCGATGCGCCCGCCATCTTTAACCGCGCGCGATCAGCCTTTCCTTAAAAATACCCTGCCTGCCAAGTGAGACCAGTATTGGCAGGCAGGGGAGTGGGGGCCCCCACACGCCGCTATTTTTTTTGCGGCTGTGGTAACAGGATTGAATCGATCACGTGAATCGTTCCATTGCTTTGGTGTAAATCAGCCTGCGAAACGCGGGCACGGTTTCCGCTCGCATCAACGAGAAAAAGTGCGGTACCGACAAGTTCGGCTGTGATCGTCTGACCGGCAAGCGTGGTCAGCTTCATCGCTCCGCCGCCAGCTTTGACCTTGGATGTGAGTTCTGCCGCGCTCACATCGCCCGCCAGCGCATGGTGGCTCAAAATCTGGGCGACCACGCTCTTGTTTTCAGGCTTTGCCAACGTATCGCGGGCGCTTTCGGGCAGCTTTTCAAACGCAGCGTTGGAGGGCGCGAAGAGCGTGATGGGCCCCGGTGATGCCAATGTCGATTCAAGGCCAGCAATTTTGATGTATGAAACCAGGGTCGAAAAATCTCGCCCTTGGCTCAATATATCCATGATGGTCGGGGCTTGTGTGCGCGATGGTGCTGCGGGCATTTCTCCAACGTCTGGCTTTGCCATGATGTCAGGTGGTGCCGCCGCAAGGAGAAGGGGGAGTGCGGTGAACGTAAATGCGAACCGAAAGATTGTTGCTTGGACCATGATAACCTCAAACGCTACAAGGGTCCCCTGTCAGAAGCAGCATGGACGTTTGGCGTGGATTGGCTAGCCCAAAGCGCTAGAGCGGGTGTTAGCTGGGGTGATTTGCCTTGCGCAAAACATCAGCGAGGAGCGCAAATTCTTTGCCGCGAGGGCTGGCCTTGCGCCACGCTAACGCGATTTCTCGCGTCGGATTTTCAGCAGCCAAGGGCCGCGCCGTGATCGACGTATTCACCAAAATTCCGGCATCGAGCGCCATTTTTGGAAGCATGGTCACGCCCAAACCATTATCGACCATTTGGACGAGCGTATGGAGTGATGTGCCAAGCATTTTCGCCTCAGCGCGGAGCTCTGGTCGATTGCAAGCGGAGAGGGCGTGATCCTTCAGGCAGTGCCCATCTTCGAGCAGAAGGAGTCGCGATTGATCAATATAGTCGGCTTCAATTGTATCGGGCACAGATTCTCCGCCCGGATAAGCGACGTAAAGGCGGTCGTTAAAAAGCGACGCGGTCTCAACATCGCCACAGGCAAAGGGCAGCGCAAGCAAGACGCAATCAACATGTCCGTGCGCCAAAGAGTCGCAGGCAGCGGCACTCGTCTCTTCGCGCAAAAACAGCTTCAAATCAGGCCAGTCACGACGCAAGCGGGGGAGGATACGGGGGAGCAAAAAAGGCGCAATCGTAGGAATGACGCCCATGCGGAGTTCGCCTGAAAGTGGCTCGCCTGCGGCTTTGGCCATATCGCCCAGCTCTTCGGCTTCGCGGACAACGCGGCGCGCTTTGTCAACAATGCGGTCGCCAATTTGTGTGAAGCGCACGACGCGTCGATTGCGTTCAACAATGATCAGCCCGATGAGTGTTTCAAGCTCGCGAATGCCGGCTGACAAGGTCGATTGGGTGACAAAACACGATTCAGCCGCTTTGCCAAAATGACCATGATCCTTGAGCGCGACAAGATATTGAAGTTGTTTGAGCGTTGGCAGGAAAGTCGTCATCGCGCCTGCCTTACGCCTAGGTCAGAGCCTTATAAAGGCTAAAGGTACTGGTGAGGGTCAGCACGATGCCAACCATCAGCAACAGGCGCTGGGGCGCGATGCGCTTCGCCAGAAAGGCTCCAAGCGGGGCTGCCGCAATGCCGCCAATCAAAAGGCCAAACGTTGCCACCGTGAAGGCTTCAAGCCCCAATTGCGATATGAAGACGATGGACGCCGATGTTGTCAGAAAGAACTCTGCGGTGTTGACCGTTCCCACGGTCATGCGCGGCGCGGCTCCTTGAATCAACAAATTTGATGTCACGACCGGACCCCATCCGCCGCCGCCTGCGGCATCGAGAAAACCACCAATAAGGCCCAAGGGCTCAATAATCTTTGGCGCGCGGTGCTCATGCTTATAGTCCCACGCTCGAAAAAGGAGGTAAATGCCAATGCCACTTAGATACGTCATAACGAAGGGTTTGGCGACGGCTGCATCCACATTACTCAGGACATAGGCCCCTAGCACCGCACCAATGACGCCTGGAATGGCCAGACGTGAGAAGAGCTTCCAATCAACATTTTTGTGCAGAATATGGCTGATACCTGAGGCTGCGGTTGTGAACATTTCAACCAAATGAACGCGCGCAGACGCGTGAGCGGGGGGCATCCCCAGGACGCTGACGAGCAACGTATTCGTGATGACACCAAAGGCCATGCCGATGGCACCGTCGACCAGCTGAGCGACAAAGCCGACCAAGATGAATGGCAGCATCGCATTTAGATCAAAACCGAATAGCTCCATTCGCAAGGTCTCCTGTTATCTCCACTAATATAGTGGATATTAAATATGCCCTTGGCAATCCGTCAGGACGTCAACAGGGCTCTGATTTGCATCCGTTCATCGCAGGTCTAGAAACTTTCTAACCAAAGCACTAGATAGTTGTCCTTGAGGGTCGCAAAGGAATGGCAATGTTTGACACGCTGATCGGGTATCTTGAATCGATCAAAGCCCGGGATCCGGCCCCGCGGTCACGCTGGGAAATCCTCATCTATCCGGGGGTATGGGCGCTTGGGATGCACCGCGTCGCGCACTGGCTTTATGTAGCGGAGATGTTTTTTCTCGCGCGATTCGTGAATCATATCGCGCGCTTCTTTACGGCCATTGATATTCATCCTGGAGCCAAGATCGGTCAAAATCTTTTTATCGATCACGGGTTTGTCGTGATTGGCGAGACGGCTGAAATCGGGGATGGTGTTACGATTTATCAAGGCGCGACTCTGGGCGGGACCAATCCAACTTCTGGAATCGGTGGTAAACGGCATCCAACGCTGTGTGACGGTGTCATCGTTAGCCTAGGGGCAGCCATCTTGGGCCCCATCACCGTTGGGGCCAACGCCCGGATCGGTGCCAATGCGGTTGTGACCAAAGATGTGCCCGAAGGGGCGACGATGGTGGGCATCCCCGCACGCTCGACCTTGGTTGAGGTAAAACCCGACACGCAGGACTTTGTGCCATATGGAACCCCGTGCAGCGAACGTTTTGATCCTGCGACTCAGCAGCTCGAAATCTTGAAGTGTGAGGTGGAAGGGCTTCAAAAGCGATTGGCTGCGCTCGATGGAGCCAAAGCGCAACGGCCAACTGAGGCCAAAGTGAGGAAGAAGCGCGCCTGATGGGCATTGTTGCGCCGTTTCCATCAAACGCTGCGACACAAATCGTTTTTGATCGCGCTGAGTTGACGCGCATCCTTGATCTCTACGGCCGCATGGTAGCAGCGGGACATTGGAAGGATTACGCGCTCGAAATGGGCCGCGAAGCCGCAATTTTCTCAGCCTTTCGCCGCGCCGCTGAACGCCCTGAAGTGCGAATCGAAAAGCGCCCGGCGTTGCGCAATCGCCAAGGGCAATGGGTCCTCTACGGAGAGCAGGGCGTGGTGCTCAAGCGCGGCAACGAGCTCGGACCGGTCTTAGCGCCCGTCGAGCGGCGACTCATGAAGCTCGTTGAAGGCTGACTGGCCTATTTGCCCTGAAGTTTACCAATCGCCTGCATTGACTGTTCGCCGCCTGACTGCGGAACAATTTCGCCCGCGCGGTCGCTTATCTGAGCGAAGTGCGCAGCAACGCCTTCGGGCGAGCGATCGTCTCCATTGAGCACCAAGCCCTGTGTCATCGTGACATGGGCCGTGTGGAAAAAGCCACCGCCAGCCCCCATAATGACGTTCGAAGGGGCTTCTTCGGAAACCAGAAATAGGGCCGCTGGAACGACGTTGACCGGATCAAACGCTTTAAAAGCCTCTTCCGGCATGATGTCTTGCGTCATGCGTGTTCCGGCGAGCGGCGCGAGGGTATTGACGCGAACATTATATTTCGCGCCTTCAAGATAGAGCGATTTAGTGAGGCCCGCGAGCCCCAGCTTGGCTGCGCCGTAATTGGCTTGGCCGAAATTGCCGTAAAGCCCGGTTGATGATGCGGTCATGAGAATGCGACCATAAGCCTGCTCGCGCATCGTTTCCCAGACAGCTTTTGTGCAATTGGCTGAGCCCATGACATGCACCTGCATGACGAGCTCAAAATCAGCCATGTCCATCTTGGCGAAGCTCTTGTCGCGCAGAATACCAGCATTGTTGATGAGGATGTGAACGCCGCCCCAAGCTTCTTTCGCCTTGGCAACCATTTCAACCATCTGTTCATATTCGGTCACACTGCCGCCGTTTGACATCGCGTCGCCGCCCATGGCCTTGATTTCTTCAACCACTTGCAAGGCGGAATCTGAATGACCGGTGCCATCGCGGGCCCCTCCAAGATCATTGACGACGATTTTTGCGCCACGCCGCGCGAGTTCAAGGGCGTATTCGCGGCCCAACCCGCCGCCCGCGCCGGTGACAATTGCAACTTTGTCTTTGAAACTTATGGCCATGGTAAGGTCCTTAACGAAGGTGATTTTGCCCGGTGATTAGCAACTCGGCTCGTCTTGGCAAGTGCCGCGTACCTGCCGTTACGGCAAAGCGGAACCGGCATTAATCAATTCATACAAAACTGTCCCAAAACGGCAAATCAACGTTAACGGCAAGAGATTCGCTGGACATCACGGGTGTTTTTGTACTTAGTCGGCGTCACATACCTATTTAGACCGGAAGTTGGACAATGAACGAAGAGCAACATCAGCAAGACATGAGCGTGCCGACCCGTCGCCGCCTTTTGCAGATGGGCGCTATCGGTGCTGCTGCCGTGGTTACCGTTCGCCCGGCTATGGCACAAACCACCGCGTCGCTTTTGACGTGCCAGATCCCAATTCCAAGCGGTCAATATATTGCCGCAGACGGCACATTGGTCGCAGCAGGAACGCCAGGCGCAGTTCCCGGTGGTGTCACCTATACGGGCGAGGCGGTCAAAGCTGCGCTGAACCTGAATTATACGCTGCCTGGCGCAACCTATGACCAGCACTATGCCCATCTGGCGTATATCCGGCGTCTTCAAAGTGGTCAGGCGGGCTTTACCTGCTACGCCTCGCTGCAAATGCCGCGCTAAAACGGAAGTGATTGGCGCGCACTATGCGGCCGATAGTTCGGACGCTTTTTCAATCGTACCGCTCGACGCCCTGACGGCGATCTATCATCGCCGCTCAGGGGTTACGCACGTTGTAACCGATCCCGTGCCGCAAATTATTGAGGCCCTTGCCGGAAAAACCCTGTCAGCAGAAGATCTTCTTTCGGCCCTTGCGGTTGATCATGAGATTGTGATCGATTCAGAAACTTTGGCTGGATTAAACGCACGACTTGACGAATTGACGGAAGTGGGGCTGGTGTCGCCTGCATGAGGCACCACTATAGCGTAAAAGTTGGCCCGGCGGGGTTTCGCATCGGCTCGGCGTGGCCCCAGCCTATTGCAGCGCTTGCGCAGCTTTACGCCCTTTATCCCAAACCGATCGATCTGATCCCTGATTTCACAGTGCGGCTGGAGCCTGATACGCGCCTGCGCCAATGGATCCGCCCTTCCGTCGCCATTCGGGGTGATTTTACGCTGCCAGACGCGGTGCCCATGTCGCTCGATCACGGACTATTAGCGGCAGAGCTCGGCATGAATTTGCAGATGGCGATGGGCCAGCGCAATTTTCTGCTGCTGCACGCAGGCTCGGTAGAGCGTGACGGTGAAGTGTTGATCGTAACCGGCGAATCAGGGGCCGGAAAATCGACGCTTTGTGCCCTGCTCGGCGAAACAGGGTGGCGCTTTATGGGCGATGAATTTGCCCTGATTGAGCCCGAGACGGGGCTTGCATGGGCCTTCCCTCGGCCCGTTAGCCTCAAAAACAAGGCCGTTGATGTGGTGCGCGCGGTTGCGGGTGAAGGTCGCATGGGGCCGATGATGGCGGGAACGCCCAAAGGAGATATTCGGCATTTTATCCCCTCTCCCGAAGCACTTGCGGCGATGGATAAGCCTGGAAAACCGGCGCTCATTCTCTTTCCACGTTTCGGCTATGCGCGGGCGGCGCGCCCCATGGGCCGTGCTGAGGTCTTTGTGCGCTTGACCCAAGCCTCGACCAACTATGTGACTCTTGGAGAGCGCGGATTCAAAGCTTTGACGCGGCTTGTCGATGAAACACCTGTTGGCGCAATTGATTATCCCGATACCGAGAGCGCGCTTTCGCTCGTTGAAGAACTTTGGGCTGCGCGGCGATGAGAGACGGACGCCTTTTGGCTTGGGTATTGGCTGATCCGTCGCGCGCGCAGCAGCTTGATCATGCGGCTTGGACAGAAATTTTGTCGATGGCGCATGCCGAGAAGCTTCTAGGAAGCCTGGCCGCGCAGTTGAAGGGGCAAACTGTTCCCGCAGCCGCCCAAAATGTGCTCAAGCGCGCGCGCCTTGCCACCGATAACGAGCGCCAGATCGCCCTTTGGGAGGCGGAAATGGCGCGCCGCGCTTTGGCACCGCTGGGCATCACGCCAATCCTCCTCAAAGGCGCAGCACTGGCCGCCGCAGGCGTAAGCGCGGCGACGGGGCGGCACATTGGTGATCTCGATATTCTTGTTCCACGAGACCGCCTTGAGGAAGCCGAAGCGGCAATTCTCGCCGCTGGTTGGGAATGGGCGAAGCCTGATCCCTATGACGATCTCTATTATCGCCGTTGGATGCATGAATTGCCACCAATGATCCACCGCGAACGCGATAGAATGATTGACGTGCATCACACGATTCTGCCTTTGACCACCCGACAAACGCCCGACGCGGAGGCGCTGGTTTCTGGCGCGCGGAAGCTTGAATGCGGCCTCTCTGTCCTTGCCCCTGAAGATATGATCATTCACGCGGTCGCTCATCTTTTTGCGGATGGTGATTTGCAAGGCGGCCTCCGCAACCTGTGGGATATTGACCGGATGATCTTGGAGTTTTCCGCCGTTCCAGATTTTTGGCTGCGGCTAAAAGCGCGCGCGCAGCGCCACCAGCTAAGCATTCATCTGGCGCGGGCGCTGCGCCTCTGCCATCATATCTTTGAAACGCCAGTCGAAGGCGCGCTTGCCGGGGATGCACGCAAAGCCGATGTTTTCTATGTCGGAAAGCTGCTCGCGCGCAACGGCTGGGGGCAGGAGACGCGTAAATTATTAGCGTTTGCTTTTTACATACGGTCACACTGGATTCGCATGCCGCCGCTCCTCCTCATGCGGCATCTATGGACGAAGTGGTGGCGTGAGAAGGGGACGGCCAAGCCGTGAATTTAAGCGCACCAGGCAATGGGGGTAGCGCGGGCGACAAAGGACGATGGGTTTGAAGCGTGGGGAAAAATTGACACGACTTTGGCTGCTGGTTTTGGCAGGACTGGCCTGCCTTCCTAGCCCCTCCATTGGGGCTAAAGCCGGGCCGGATCAAAAACCCAACGCGGCAACGGCCCATCCGTCAACACCGGCAGCCTCGAAATCGCTCGAACCGTCGGACCGCCTTGTCCGTGTTTTCGCTTCGAGTGACGGCAAGATCATCTATGTTATCGGCCAATTGGAACCCGGTACTTTTCGCAAATTCAGGCGCGTTCTTGGGGCAAATGCGCGCGCCGAAACGGTGTTTCTTGGTTCGCCCGGCGGCAGCGTGGTCGATGGCTATTTCATTGGTTCGATGGTGCGGCATCGCAAGCTTAAAACCTATGTAGAGTCAGAGTGCAGTTCTTCATGCACTCAGATTTTTCTCGCGGGGGTAGAGCGAACGGCCAGCGAGGGCGCGCGCCTTGGTTTTCATGAAGCGTGGAGTGTCGATGAACAAGGGAAGGCACGCGGTTCAAATAGTGACTTGAAAAACGAAAGCTTTTGGATGCGGGCATCCTATTCCAACGCGGGGATCGACAAGACATTTGCGGACCGCGCACTTAAGACCCCGTTCACGACGCTTTGGTATCCCAGCCACGATGAAATGGTGAGAGCGAAAGTCCTGACAAAAAGCGCTGCGCCGGGTCCGATCACCGTGCCAGAGGGTGTTTTGAAAAGCGTCACCGACATAGACCTCATGTTGCAGCAGAACCGTTTTTGGCAAGCCTATAGGGCGCGCTTTCCTGTTGAATATCGCGCTGCGGTCGATACCGTATGGCGGGCCGGACAGACCGGCCTGCACCCAGATTGGTTCCTCACGCGGGCCCTTGAGGAAGTCGATGCGCAGATGATCCACTTGGTGGGGCGCGCGCCCGACCCCGTCGTCGATGCCCTCTTCTCGATTTGGTACGCGAGGCTGGTTGAGGCCAAGGCAGTGAGCATGAAAGCGTGCGCGAGCATGGACCCGGATCCAGATGCGCTGCGCGAGACGGTCGATGCGGCCTATGACGCCGCAAAAATGGATGTCTATGCACGCGCGCTTTCTGCCAAAAAGCTGATGGATGAAATTCCTAAGGCCAAGGCAGACAAAATGCTTCGGCCCCTCTTTTCTCTGATTGTTGAAATGCGCCCCGCCTTAGTGGTCGACACTGAGGACAACTCTGCGGAGCATAGTTGCAATTTATACCTCACCATGTTTGACATCATCCGAAGCCAGCCAACAAAGAAGAGGATCACGCTTTTTCGCGGGATGCTCGCGCTGGATATCACGCATGATGAGAAGTGAGATGATCAAAACGATGAAAGAAGGACGACAATGAGCCAGCCACAAATTGCGGCCATCATCCTTGCGGCGGGCAAAGGCACCCGCATGAAATCCGATCTGCACAAGGTGCTGCACCCGATTGCGGGTCGCCCAATGCTGATGCATTTGATGACGAGCGTTGAAGCGCTCTCGCCCGCCAAGAAGGTGGTGGTCGTCGGTTCTGGCAAAGAGCAGCTGGAGGCGGCGCTAAAGGGCTCAGCAGCGCTTGCGGTGCAGGAGCCTCAGCTAGGTACCGGACATGCCGTTCAGATGGCCCAAGAGGCTCTCACGGGCTTTGAGGGTGATGTTCTGATCCTCTACGGCGATGTACCCTTTGTACCGACCTCGACGATGCAGGGGATGATTGACCGGCTCAATGCGCCCGATGCGCCTGCGGTGGTCGTCCTTGCCTTCGAACCCGAAGACCCGACCGGTTATGGCCGCGTGATTGTCGAGGGCGACAAAGGGCAAGAGCGCATCGTGAAGATGGTTGAGCAGAAGGATGCGAGCGAGGCGGAGCGCGCGGTGAAGCTCTCCAACTCCGGCCTAATGGCGGTGAAATCACGCGATCTGTTCGGGCTGCTTGCCCGTGTCACCGACGATAACGCACAAAAGGAATTTTACCTCACGGACATCGTCAACATTGCCAACGCCGATGGCCGCGCGTGCGTCGCGGTGACGACCGATCCTTTCGACGTTGCGGGCATCAACAGCCGTGCGCAACTGGCGGAGATGGAAGGCGAATGGCAAGCGCGCCGCCGTGTGCAAGCGATGGACGACGGCGCGACTTTGATTGCGCCAGACACCGTCTGGTTCGCTTATGATACCGTCATTGGCCGCGATGTTGTGATCGAGCCCAACGTCTTCTTCGGCCCCGGCGTCACCGTCGCGGACGGCGTCACCATCCGCGCGTTCTGCCACATCGAAGGCGCAACACTGGCGAGCGGCGTGGAGGTTGGCCCCTACGCCCGCCTCCGCCCCGGCGCGGTGCTGGAGGAAAAAGCCAAGGTCGGCAATTTCGTCGAGATCAAGAAATCACGGCTAGGCAAAGGCGCGAAAGCCAACCATCTGAGCTACATCGGCGATGCGGATGTGGGGGCAGGCGCGAATATCGGCGCAGGGACGATCACCTGCAACTATGATGGTTATTTCAAATATCAGACGGTGATCGGCGAGCGGGCCTTCATCGGATCAAACTCAGCGCTGGTTGCCCCCGTGAAGATCGGGCGCGATGCCATTGTGGCGGCGGGAAGTGCCGTGACGCGCGATGTGGCGGACGGCGAGCTGCGGCTGGTGCGGGCCGAGCAGTCAGTAAAACCCGGCTGGGCCGACCGGTTTCATGACGCAATGAAGCGGAAGAAGGCGGAGAAGGGGTGATGTCTATTTTACTGGACTATTCTGCTTTATCACTCCCTTCGTCATTGCGAGGAGCCTATCGACGAAGCAATCCAGAGTCGTCCTGCACAACCCTGGATTGCTTCGCTCCGCTCGCAATGACGTTTATTCGTTAGCAGATGAGAGCCTGCCCGCCTTATGCTAAAGGAATACTCATATGGTTAAAGTGAAAGTCGAAACGGCTCCCTTCGGTCCCGCCGACTATATTCGCGATGATGAGGAAGCCGCGCTGTATATCAGCGATGCCCTTAAGAGCGGCGACGCCGCGGATGTGGCAACCGCGCTGGGCACCGTGGTGCGGGCACGCGGTGCGAGCGGTCTTGCGCGGGCGACGGGGTTGAGCCGGGCGG
>JBEGTP010000068.1:0-7600 GCA_041179365.1 Pseudomonadota bacterium | reverse complement strand
GAAGCTGACATAGGTCAACAAATCGTCGGTTGGTTTGAAACCAAGAACCGCAGTACCCGTAAAGCGATGCTCGCGCTTCGTGGCACCGCTCTGGCTGAAGCTGCCGCCAGGAACACCCGGGATCACGCACGCGAGCTGGCCTGTGCCGTAAAGCGGGTGCGATGTCGCCAAGTTAGACAGCGTCCGGCACATCGCGTTGTTGTCGGTCAGCGTTGCATCAAGCTTTTTGCGCTCATTGGTGTAACGCACGCCAATGGTAAGCGAGAGGCTATCGGAAAACGAGAATTTGTTATGCGTGAAAAACGCATAGTTGCGGCTCGTCTGCTTGTAATGATCATTGATCTGCACGCCGTTCAGCGTCAGCGGTGCTGAAGGGCTGAGCAGTGTGCCCACAACAGCATAGCCCGGGAACGTTGGGCTCGAAAGCCGCGTCAGAGCGTTCGCATAGGCCGTGTAATCCGAGCCAAAGGCTAGGTTGTCGTTGAGCGTCAGCGTTTCATTGGCAAAATAGCCGCCGACCAACCAATCAAGCTTACCATCAACCGCCTTGCCCTGAAGCCGCAATTCCTGCGTAAACGTGCTAAACTTCTGATTGGCGGAGCCATCATCTTCGCGGTGCAGAATATCGAGATTGTTGAAATCGGCATCCTGTCCGCGCAACCAGCGCCAATTCCGGTAGGAGGTGATCGAAGTGAGGGTCGAAGACCCCAGAGCGTAGTTTGCTTCTGCCGAAAATCCGTAATCGCGCACATCACCGCGGTAAGATTGGCCCGGCGTAATCGACACCGAACGCACGAACGGCTTATCGTTGATGATCCCGCCGAGGCCGCGCAGGACCGCCGTGATCGGATTAGCCAAACGATTAAATCCGCCGCCGGCTGCTGCCGTAATCACCGCCGTCGGCAGATAGGTTGCGGCACAGCATTCTTCTTTTCGATCGGAATAATCTGCGATCAGACGAACGCTGAAATCGCTGCTGGGCTCAACGAGCAACTGGCCGCGCACCATGTAGCGATCACGGTTGTTTACAGTCCGGCCCGAAACCACTTCCTTCAGGAAGCCATTGCGCTTTGTGTACACGCCGTCGAGACGCGCTGAGATGGAGCTTGTGAGCGGTCCTGTGACACCACCGACAAAGCGAAAGGCGTTATAATTGCCGTAGCTCGCTTCAGCGGTTGCGCCAAAAGTCTGCGATGGCTTTGCGGTAATGACGTGGATCAATCCCGCAGACGCGTTGCGCCCAAAGAGCGTACCTTGGGGGCCGCGCAAGACTTCGATGCGGTCAATCGCACCCAATTCAGTCAGGCCGACGCCGGCGCGGTTGCGGTAAACACCGTCAACAAACGTCGCAACCGAGCTTTCGAGGCCGGGATTGTCACCAACCGTACCAATGCCCCGAATCCGCGCGCCGCCGCCCGCCGCTTCTGATGACGTCGATGAGACGAGCAAGGAAGGAGACACTTGGTTGAGCTGGCGAATATCTGTCGCGCCGGTCCGCTCAAGCGAGGCACCGCTCACAGCAGAAACAGCCAAGGGAATGTCTGACAGCGCTTCGGAGCGCCGGGTCGCGGTGACAATGATGTCTCCATCATCGGCGGGGGCTGCTGCCTCTTGCGCGCCATCTTGTTGCGCAAACGCGGGCGATGCGAACGCAAGCAAAGACACGCTTGCGACGAGCGATAAAATTTTCATCCTAACTCCTAAAACTATTGGCAGCGATCAGATCCGCCGCAGCCAGGCCAATAGGCCTGCAAAGTCATTTAGGCCAGCCAGCGCCGCCACGCGTGCGTTGTTTTTTGGCTGAATTGAGGCATTTTTACCACAGGTGGCGCTATTCCCTTACGGAAAGCGGCCACCCTGTGCATTTTTATTTCGGCGCGAGTACCATCAGCATTTGACGGCCTTCCATGCGCGGAAACTGTTCAACTTTGGCGTCTTCGGCCGTGTCATCCTGAACACGGTCAAGCAGCTTCATGCCAAGCTGGCCATGCGCGAGCTCGCGCCCACGGAAACGCAGCGTGACCTTGACCTTATCACCCTCTCCGATGAATTTATGAATGGCCTTCATCTTCGTATCATAATCATGATCGTCGATGTTGGGGCGCATCTTGATCTCTTTGATCTCCTGCGTCTTTTGGTTCTTACGCGCAGCGTTGGCCTTTTTCTGGGCCTCGTACTTAAATTTGCCGATGTCGAGAAATTTGGCGACTGGCGGATCAGCGTTGGGCGAAATTTCAACGAGATCAAGACCGACCTCGGCCGCCTGCTCAATCGCTTCCTTGGTGTACATTACACCTAGGTTTTCGCCATTTTCGTCAATCACCCGGACTTTCGGGGAGACGATGAATTCATTATGTCGCGGACCATTCATGGTGCCAGGCGTCGGGCCCATGGGGCGGCGTGGGGTCATCGGTGGTATAACCAAAATTCCTTGTTTCTATTCAATCCAGCGCGCCGTGTATCTTTTTTCCCAACAAACGCAAAGGGAAGATGCATGCGGCCAAAGCAGTTTAGCCGCTTAATGTTGCCAATTGGTCACGCCGGGTTGAGGGCGGCCTCGGCCTGAGCCAGCCGCTCCTTACCAAAGAACAGCGCATCGCCAACAAAGAAGGTTAGAATCCCAAAGGCACCGCACGCCACTGCGGCTTCATCGCGCGCGTCAGCGGGATAAGCCTGAGCGTGCTGTCCCTTATCGCGGATCGCCTGCGCCAATGATCAGAGTAGCGCCGCTCACGCTTTTTCGAGCGTGCATTGCAGGGGATGCTGGTGTTCGCGGGCGAAATCTGTGACTTGGCTCACCTTGGTCTCGGCGACTTCATAAGTGAAAACGCCACACAGCCCGACGCCCTTTTGATGGACATGGAGCATGACGCGCGTTGCCTCTTCAAGACTCATCTTGAAAAAGCGCTGAAGGCACAGGACGACAAACTCCATCGGCGTGTAATCATCGTTGAGCATCAGCACACGGTAAGGCGTCGGCTTTTTGGTCCGCGTCCGCGTTTTAGTCGCAACGCCGAGGTTGTCACCATCGTCATTATCGCCAGAATCTTTTGCCATACGCTCGCTCATAGTGGCTGGATAAGGCGGGAAAGGAAGGAGGGCAAGATAGGCGAAGCCACTATTATGCTGAACGCATTTGCTTGCGATAGAGAAATTCCTCATCGCGGTGCGCGCCCACCATAAACACTGTATCGGCGATCCACACAAAACCATATTTCTGATAGAAGCGCTGGGCCCGCTCGTTCCCGCTCCAGACGCTGAGAATCATCTCATCGGCATCGCGCGCCTGTTCGAGTGCCCAGTCCATCAGCGCCTTTGCAATGCCTTTGCCTTGGTAGGCGTTTGGCAAATAGAGCTGGCTCAGTTCAACAACTTTTTTGCCAGCCAAATCATAGTCAAGCGACGATGTGAACGCGACGATGCAATAGCCGATCAACCGATCATCCTCGGCCGCAACATGGATACGCTTGTCAGCGTCCGCAAGCGCACGTGCCATCCATACCGGCGTCTTATACGCCGATAGAAAAGCATTCAAATCCTCCGCGCCATAGAGAGAACCGAACGTCTCGACAAACGTGTCGCGGGCCAACTCTGCCAGCGCCGCGGCTTCATCTGGCCTCGCCGCGCGATAGGTAATCATGCGTCGAGGGTCAGCCGTTCATAGCGGTCATAGTGATGATCGGCAGTCCCAAACTGGCTCTCGATCATCGTTGCGCGTTTGAAATAATGGCCGATGGAAAGCTCCTGTGTGATCCCGATGCCGCCGTGGGTTTGGACCGCGTTTTGGCCGACGAACTTGGCACCCACTGACACTTTTGCCTTGCATGAGGAGACCGCCGCCATACGCTCTTGGGCAGAAAGGCCAATCTTCAGCGTCGCCATCAAGACCATTGATCGCGCTTGTTCGACCTCCATGAACATATCGACCATGCGGTGCTGGAGCACTTGGAATCGTCCAATAGGCTGGCCAAATTGTTGGCGCTGCTTGGAATAGTCCAGCGTGCCCGCATGCAGCTTTTCCATCACGCCCGTTGCCTCGGCGCATACCGCCACCGTCGCCTCATCAACAATGCGCTCAATGAGCGGCAGTCCGCCCGGCAGCAGCGCTTCTCCAGGAAGGGCAACATTCTCAAAATAGACTTCTGAGGCACGGAACCCGTCAACGGTTGGATAATCCCGCCGGGTAATACCGGGCGATTTTGCGTCAATCAGGAAAAGTTCAACGCCGTCGCGCTCGCTTTGTGCGCCGCCCGTCCGCGCCGTTACTAGAAAATGCGTCGCCCAAGGGGCTGCGTAGACCACGCCTTTGTGACCATTTAGCACATAACCCGCGCCGTCTTTCTTGGCCGCCGTCCGCACATTCGCAAGCGTGTAGCGCCCTTGTGGCTCTGCATAGGCAAAGGCGATGATCATTTCGCCCGCAATGATCGCCGGAATATGCGCGTCGGCCAATGCGCCGCCAACCGCTTTAAGCGCGCCACCACCAATGACGACTGTCTGGAGATAGGGCTCGACCGCAATGACTTTGCCAAGCTCTTCCATGATCAATGCGTTCTCAATCGCGCCGCCACCGAGCCCGCCGTAGTTTTCAGCGAAGGAGGCACCGAGCATCCCCAATTCGCTCGCCAGCGATTGCCAAATCGTCGGATCGCGACCCGCATCGCTCGCGATCATTTTTTGGCGTTTGTCAAAATCATAAGTGTCCGCCAGAAACCGCGCGAGCGTTTCGCGGATCATGTCCTGCGTTTCGGTGTAGGTGAAATCCATGTGCCGTGTCGTTCCTATCAGAGACCCAAAACCATCTTGGCGATGATATTGCGTTGAATTTCGTTTGAGCCGCCGTAGATCGTCGTCTTGCGTGTATTGAAATAGGTCGGCGCGGCGCGGTGAGCATAATCTGGGCCAATCGGGTGCTCATTATCCCCCTCGCCAAATCCTCTGAAGTAAGGCGCGCCGTAATGGCCCACCGCTTCAAGCGCGAGCTCAGTAATGCGTTGCTGGATTTCGGAGCCCTTAATCTTGAGCAGACTGGCTTCCGCGCCCGGAGCCTTCCCCGCTGCTTCTCCCGCAAGCGACCGCAGCTCGGTAAACTCAAGCGCCGTCAGATCGATTTCAAGCGCGGCCACTTTGCGTTTGAAGAAAGGGTTGGCGAGCAAGGGTCGCTCTCCGTCCATCTCCGTCCGGGCGATGGCCTTGATTTTTTCCACGCCGCGTTTTGAGCCAGCGACCGCCGCAATCCCCGTGCGCTCGTGCGCGAGGAGAAATTTAGCGCAGGTCCAGCCCTTGTCTTGCTCATAGATGCGGTTTTCGACAGGAACGCGCACATCCTCAAGCCAAACTTCGTTGACCTCATGCTCACCGCCCAAGGTGATGATGGGCCGCACCGTGACGCCCGGCGATTTCATATCGAGCAACAAAAAGCTGATTCCCTCCTGCGCTTTGACGTCCTTATTGGTCCGGACGAGAAAAAAGCCCCAATCAGCGTGCTGCGCCATTGTCGTCCACGTTTTTTGGCCGTTGACGACATAGTGATCGCCATCAAGCACCGCCGCCGTGCGAAGATTGGCAAGGTCAGACCCAGCGCCCGGTTCAGAATAACCTTGGCACCACCACGCATCACCCGAGAGAATGCCGGGAAGAAACTTGGCCTTTTGCTCAGGCGTTCCAAAGGTATAAATTACCGGCCCGACCATTGTGATGCCGAATGGCAAAATACGAATGCAATCGGCGCGCGCGGTTTCTTCTGACCAAATGAAGCGCTGTGTTGCCGTCCATCCCGTTCCGCCATATTCAACCGGCCATGACGGTGCGATCCAGCCCTTTTTTGCAAGAATCCGGTGCCACGAGAGAAAATCTTCCTTGGTCAGCTCATCGCCTTCGTCTTGCTTGCCGCGCAAATCGGCTGGGTAATTCTCCGCAATGAACGCGCGCGTTTCCTGCTGAAAGGCCATTTCTTCGGCGCTGAATTCCATATCCATGGGGCTCTCCTGATTCTGTGTGGAACGGGGACTATTCTTACTTTACGTTTACGTCAACCAGTCCAGCCTGCCCGTTGACAATTTATCGCCCGCGCAAGAGACAGGCATGTGATGCGATTGGACGAGCCCAGCTTGAAAGAATGGAGACGTGGCTGGCGCATCGTTTTGGGCGCGATGGCGTGTGCTGGCTTTGGTACGCCACTCTTCTATTATGTATTCAGCATTTTTTCGGCCGGCATTATGGCCGAATTTCAGATTTCACGCGGCACCCTAGCCAATGTCCAAGCGCTTCTCGTCATTGGCGCGTTGGTCGCTCCAGCCATTGGTCGCCTCTCGGACCGGCGGGGCTTCGCTTTCGTTTTTTCCCTTTCAACGCTGTTCATGGTTGGTGCCCATTTAGCGATGGGCACGATTGTCCATCGCTTTTGGGCCTTTGCAAGCTTGGTTTTTGTTTACGGCGTCGCCGGTGTTGGAAGTGCGCACCTTGCCTATACCCGACCGATCAATGCTTGGTTTGATCACGGTCGAGGCCTCGCGCTTGGCTTCGCGGCGGTTGGTGTTGCTTTTACCACCTTCTTTGCAGCGCCGCTGCTTGAACAGATCGTCGCGCGCTACGATTGGCATGCCGGCTTTCTTGCGCTTGCGGCAAGCGCGGGCCTCATTTGCCTGCCATTGACGCTCCTCCTGATCCGCGATGCGCCGACTGACTTGGGTGATAAGCCCAAAGTTAGCCCCTTAGCCGGAGCCGCAGATCCAGCGCTTTTCAAGACGCGTGATTTCTGGGCCCTCGCCGCAGCGATGATTTGCGTCGCCATTCCCGGCGCGGGCGTTGTCAGCCAAGCATCGCCGCTTGTTCAAGAAGAAGGTGTAGGACCAGCCCTCGCCGCGCTCGCCATCAGCAGCTACGCACTCGGACAACTTTTGGGACGATTGGCAGCAGGTTGGTTCCTTGATCGCGCCAACCCCAACCGCGTGGCGTTCCTATTTACGTTTCTGCCGGCCTGCGGTCTCATGATCCTCGCTGCTTTCCCCTTACCCGCATGGCTTGCAATCGCCGCAATTGGGGTCATCGGCATTCAGCAGGGAGCCGAGATTGATCTTTTTGCCTATTTCGTCGCACGCCGTTTCGGCATGGCGCAATACGGCCGCATCTACGGTTGGATTGTCGCGATGAGCTGGATTGGCAATGCAGCGGGAATCTTGCTGTTTGGCCAGCTTCATGATGCAACACAGTCGTTCGTGATCGCCGAAGCGCTTGCTTCAATCTTGCTCGTTTTTGGCGCGATCTTGTTTACGTTGGTCCAATTGCCAAAACGCGGGGCATGACCACGCCATGCCCCGCGCCCCGGCTCACCGTTGCCGCCGGTTAACGCTGCGGCTTCGGTTGACTGGTTGGCGCGACGTTGGTCAAATTGACCGAAAGGCCAAAAAGACGCCACACGCCGTTTGACGGCTCAAAGGTCAGATCATAGTCAACGCGCATGGGCTGGGTCGGGAAGAAGCCAATCAAGCGCAGGCGGCCATTTTCCATGATCGGCTGCTGGCTGAGTTGCGGTGTGATGAAAACAACCGGCGCAAGGTCGATGTTATTGGTCCGAAACGGCGCAAAAATCTGGGATAAG
>JBEGTP010000067.1:0-4100 GCA_041179365.1 Pseudomonadota bacterium | reverse complement strand
CTATCCGCCCGAGCCATCGATGCGGATCGTGTCGGACATCATCGCCTATACCTCGGCCAACATGCCGAAGTTCAACTCGATCTCGATCTCGGGCTATCACATGCACGAGGCCGGGGCGACGGCGGTGCAGGAACTTGCTTTCACCATTGCCGATGGCAAGGAATATGTGCAGCGCGCGATGGAAAGCGGGCTGGATATCGATGCGTTTGCGGGGCGGCTGAGCTTCTTTTTCGGCATCGGCATGAACTTCTTCATGGAAGTCTCCAAACTCCGCGCCGCGCGCACGCTGTGGCACCGGGTGATGGACGGGCTTGGCGCGAAGGATGAACGCTCCAAGATGCTGCGCACGCATTGCCAGACATCAGGCGTGAGTTTGCAGGAGCAAGACCCTTATAACAACGTCATTCGCACGACGATCGAGGCCATGGCCGCGACCTTGGGCGGCACCCAGTCGCTCCACACCAATGCGCTCGATGAGGCGATTGCGCTCCCCACCGATTTCTCTGCGCGGATTGCACGCAATACGCAGATCGTGCTGGCCGAAGAGAGCGGGATCACCAAGGTCGTCGATCCGCTGGGTGGCAGCTATTATGTTGAGGCCTTGACGTCAGAATTGGTCGATCAAGCTTGGAAAATCATTGGCGAAGTCGATGCGCTCGGCGGCATGACCAAGGCGGTCGCATCCGGCATGCCCAAGCGTCTGATCGAAGAGGCCGCCGCCGCGCGGCAAGCGCGGGTGGATAAGGGCGAGGATGTTATCGTTGGGGTCAATAAATATCGGCTTGGCACTGAGGATCAGCTGGATACGCTTGAGGTCGATAATGATCTTGTGCGGCAGGGGCAGATTGCACGGCTTGCCAAGATGCGCGCGAGCCGGGATGAGGCAGCGTGTCAGGCGGCACTCACCGCATTAACAGAGGGAGCCAAGAGCGGCGGAAACCTCCTCGCCCTCGCCGTAAACGCCGCCCGGGCACGTGCCAGCCTCGGTGAAATATCCGACGCGATGGAGGCGGTGTTTGGCCGTTACAACACCACGCCAACGCCAGTGAAAGGCATCTACGGCAGCGCGCATGAGTTCGACAAACGCTGGGCGCAGGTTGTTGAGGGCGTGCAAGCCGTCGAACGCCGCTTGGGCCGCAAACCCAAGCTGATGGTCGCCAAAATGGGGCAGGACGGGCATGATCGTGGCGCGAATGTCATCTCGTCTGCGTTCGGCGATATGGGGTTTGAGATCGTCTCAGGTCCACTGTTCCAGACGCCAGAGGAAACCGTTGTCCTCGCGCTAGAAAGCGCTGTCGATGTCGTCGGTGCGTCGAGCCTGGCGGCAGGCCACAAGACGCTGATTCCCGAACTGATCAAGGGGCTCAAGGCAGCAGGGCGCGGCGACATCAAAGTCATCGCCGGCGGCGTCATCCCCCCGCAGGATTATGATTTCCTCCGCGATGCCGGGGTGCAGGGCATTTACGGGCCGGGGAGCAACATCGTAGAATGCGCAGCGGACGTGCTGCGCCTGCTTGGGCACAATATGCCGCCGGTGGGGGAGTAGGGTATGAAGGTCAAGACGTCACATCTCGTGATTTGCGCGAGCGTTGTCTGGGCCGCTGGTTTGGGGTGCCTATTGGTCCTGTGGGGATATTTGGAGTTTTTTGAAAGCAGGAATTGGGACGGGCATAGCCAGTTTGGCGTACCCATGATTTCAGCGTTGATCCTTTGGTCGCTGATTTTTGCGGCGACAGCTTTTTACATTTCGAAGCGGACGAAAGATAAATAATGTTCAAAAAAATCCTGATCGCCAACCGCCTCGTCATTGCGAGTGAAGCGACGCAGGCCTTGTGCTTTTTGGCAGGCGCGAACAGTATCTTCACCGGCGATAAGCTTCTGACCGCAGCCGATGCAGGCGACGACAAGGACACGGCGTTGATGGCGAAGTTGGGGCTGGTGCCGATGGAGGCGGAGGAGCCGATGCGGGTGTGCAAGCCGTTTGAGGAGGCGGCTTGACCTATGCTGCCATCACCTCGCGCCGCACTGTCTCGCCCGACTTGGCTTCTGCCCAGTATAGGTCGTACCCTGCCTGCATTTCGACCCACATCCGCGCTGGTGTGCCGAAGCAGGCTTCCAGCCTCAAAGCAGTATCAACGCTGATGCCGCGCCGTTCTGCGACGATATCCTGGATGCGCTGTGGTGGCACACGCAGCTTCAGGGCAAGCGCATTGGCGGAAAGGCCGCGCGCTTCCAGTTCCTCTTTGAGGATTGCACCGGGGTGGACTTGTTCAAAAGCAGGTTGGGACATCAAAAATACCTTCTCAATGATAATCGACGATTTCAACGTCGTGCGCGTTGCCATTTTCAAAGCGGAAAACCAGTCGCCACGGGCCGTTGATCGTGATTGCCCATTGGCCCTGTCGGTTGCCGCTCAACGCGTGAAGCCCTATCGAATTGAGCGGCGGAATATCATCAATCGTATGGGCAACCCGCAAAATCTTCAATCGTGCATATGCTTTCGCAATATCCATCCCGCTGAACTTGGACTTGCCGTCCACGGCAAAGCGTTCTGTAGCGCGGTTGGCGTAGCTTACGATCACATGGGAACATAACATGGGTAACGTGACATGGCAATCGTTGCATCTCCGCGATGTCGGGGTGCAGGGGATATACGGGCCGGGGAGCAATATCGTGAAGTGTGCCGCTGATGTGCTGCGACTGCTCGGGCATAATATGCCGCCGGTGGGGGCGTAAATTATGCGTCGTCCACTCTGGTTAACGTTGTTGCTAGCTCTTCCGGCAGCTTTTTCGTTTTCTCCGGTTCACGCTTGTAGTGTCAACTGGAAAAAGGGATTTTCCCCAATGGAAGTGCGGCGCAGGCCAGACGTAAAAGAGATCAAGGGAATTTACAAATTAGAGGCGCTTGCAGGAGACAGGCGAACCGATGAGGACGGAGTTGAACGAGTCTATGGCGCTCGTTTCCTTGGGACAATAACGTCTGAATCTGGAAGAAAGTGGAAAACCATCCACGAGCCGGTTATGGAAACCGGAATAACCTGCGTAGACGCACTGAATGCGGAATTTCAGACGCCAGAGAGAGACGCTCAAGGGACGTTTTGGATTGCAATTGGGACAAAGCGGGGCCGCCATACGTTGCGAGATTGGGAAGGCAAGTATCTGCCACGACCGGGAGATAACGAAACAAAACAAAAAGAAACGGCAGGGGAAAACTAGTGTTCCTAAAAATCCTATTCGCCAACCACCTCGTCTTTGCGAGCGAAGCGCGGCAATCCAGTTCGATGCCCGCCATTCTGGATTGCCGCGTCCCCCGGATCAAGTCCGGGGTCCTCGCAATGACGAGGAAGAAGGAAACCGCACATGTTTAAAAAGATACTTATCGCCAACCGGGGCGAGATTGCTTGCCGGATCATTCGGACCGCGAAGAAGATGGGGATCGCCACGGTCGCGGTCTATTCGGATGCGGATGCGCGCGCGCCGTTTGTACAGATGGCGGATGAGTCCGTTCACATTGGCCCTTCGCCTGCCGCGCAGTCTTATCTGCTTGCGGACAAGATCATCGCGGCGTGCAAGCAAACCGGCGCGGAGGCGGTGCATCCTGGTTATGGGTTCCTGTCTGAGCGCACGTCGTTTGCCGAGGCGCTGGCGGCTGAGGGCATCGCCTTTATTGGCCCGCCAGTGAATGCGATTGCTGCGATGGGGGACAAGATTGAGTCCAAGAAGCTCGCAATGAAGGCGGGCGTCAATGTCGTGCCGGGCTTTGTCGGGGAGATTGACGATACCGAACATGCGGTGCGGATCGCGGGCGAGATTGGCTATCCGGTGATGATGAAGGCCTCTGCGGGCGGCGGCGGCAAGGGGATGCGGCTGGCTTACTCCGAAGCCGATGTCCGCGAAGGCTTTGAGGCCACGAAGAGAGAAGGCCTGGCGTCGTTCGGCGATGACCGGGTGTTTATCGAGAAGTTCATCCTCAACCCGCGTCACATCGAAATCCAGATATTGGGCGATCAGCACGGCAATATCCTGTATCTGAACGAGCGCGAATGCTCGATCCAGCGGCGCCACCAGAAGGTGGTCGAGGAAGCGCCGTCGCCCTTCGT
>JBEGTP010000066.1:0-3326 GCA_041179365.1 Pseudomonadota bacterium | reverse complement strand
TCATCTCAATCCTTTCCATCTTCGTGATGGCCTGTTTCGTCGGCTACTACGTCGTCTGGAGCGTCACGCCTGCGCTGCACACGCCGCTCATGGCCGTCACCAATGCGATCTCGTCGGTGATTATCGTCGGCGCGCTGATTGCGGCGGCGGCGGCGGGGTCTGCCTCTTCAAAATGGCTTGGGCTGCTCGGCGTGGTTTTGGCGAGTGTCAATATCTTCGGCGGCTTTGCGGTGACCGCTCGGATGCTCGCGATGTATAAAAAGAAGGAACGGTGATGCTTGAAGTAACGCCATTGCCAGCGCAGCGCGGCAATCCAGTGGGCAATGTGCGTAAGCTGAATTGCTTCGTCGTTACATTCCTCGCAGTGGCGGAGGGGCTATAATGGAACACCTCGCTCCTCCGTCTTGGGTTGGCCTTGCATACCTCATTGCTGGCGTTTGTTTCATCCTTGCGCTGCGCGGACTGAGCTCGCCGAGCACGTCGCAAAAGGGGAACCGCTACGGCATGATTGGGATGCTAATCGCCGTTGTGACGACGCTGGTAACGCACATTCCAATTGTTGGTGATCCGGTACACGCGCCTGACCAATACGGTGAGACGTGGATTTACGACCTAACGACGGTAGCGCAGATCCTGGCTGCCATCGCCATTGGCGGAGCCATTGGCTGGATCACCGCGCGCAAGATCAAGATGACTGACATGCCGCAGCTTGTTGCGGCGTTTCACTCGCTTGTCGGCATGGCGGCAGTGCTGGTGGCGGCGGCGGCCTTCCTCAATCCCCAGGCCTTTGGCATTGCAGACGAGGGTGGCCTGATCCACACACAAAGCCGGATCGAAATGGGCTTGGGCATCGCCATCGGCGCCATCACCTTCTCCGGCTCGGTTATCGCCTTTCTCAAGCTCGCTGGCAAAATGTCGGGCAAGCCCATCATGCTGCCCGGGCGGCATATCATAAACCTTGGTACGCTCGCGGCGATCCTTGGCCTCATCGGCTATTTCACGCAGGATCAAGCGTCGTGGATTTTCTGGACGATTACCGCGCTCAGCTTCCTGATCGGGTTCCTATTGATCATCCCGATCGGCGGGGCAGACATGCCTGTCGTTGTGTCGATGCTCAATTCCTACTCCGGCTGGGCCGCCGCCGCGATGGGCTTCACGCTGCACAATAGCGCGATGATCATCACTGGCGCGCTGGTCGGTTCATCAGGCGCGATCCTCAGTTACATCATGTGCAAGGCGATGAACCGTAGCTTCCTGTCTGTGATCGCTGGCGGCTTTGGCGCTGCACCCGAAGCGGCGGGCGGCGAAGCGAAGGAACAACGTCCGTGGAAGCGCGGCTCTGCTGAAGATGCTGCGTTCCTGCTTGGCGAATCCGAACAGGTTATCATCATCCCCGGGTACGGCATGGCGGTGGCGCAGGCGCAGCATGTGCTGCGTGAAATGGGCGATCTGCTCAAGAAAAAGGGCGTCCGCGTGAAATACGCCATCCATCCCGTCGCAGGACGGATGCCAGGGCATATGAACGTGCTCCTTGCTGAGGCCAACGTCCCCTATGATGATGTGTTTGAGCTTGAAGACATCAACGGCGAGTTTGCGCAAACTGACGTGGCCTTCATCATTGGCGCAAATGATGTGGTCAACCCGGCGGCAAAGACCGACAAGAGCTCACCCATTTACGGCATGCCGGTGTTCGATGTCGACAAGGCCAAAACGATCATGTTCATTAAGCGGAGCATGGGCGGCGTCGGCTATTCGGGCGTTGATAATGACGTGTTTTATATGGATCAGACGATGATGCTTTTGGCCGATGCCAAGAAGATGGTCGAAGATATCAATAAGGCCCTTGCGCACTAGGCAGGGCCGCCTTCTTCACGGCACGTGCCAAGGGCCGCATACGCCCGGTATTGGGAAACGTCGCCAAGCAAGGCAAAATTATGCCCCCGACGCGGCTGTGGGGCGCAGCGTCGGGGGCGATTGCAGCAGATGGGATTGTGGGGACAAGGTCTGCTGTAACCAAGCCCCTCCTAAACGCAGTTCTCCATAAAACCATTAAGCGCGGCCGGGCATTTGATCCATTTTGGATGGGGCTCGGCGTCTGCCAACTGCAATGAAATAGCGATATTGTACAATAGTGTTGCTTTTTGGATGCGAGATCGTCACTTCGGCTTAGATTTTAGCGCCAATGCGGATGCAACTTGGGGGGACTTCACACCGCATTGAAGGCAAATCGCTCTTGCACGGGCTTCATGCGCACAATTGGGGGATAAAATGTGACTAGATTAAACGCTGCTGCGAGCGAGCCTTCCCATAATCGCGCCTTGCCGTCCGTTCTCATTATTGCCGACAATCAAAGCGATGCACGCGCCGCGCGCGATGCCGTGCGCGCGTCAGGCTGTAGATTGGTCGACAGCGTTGAAATCGCGGCAGCGCCTGCGCGGCTTGCTCGGCAAATATCGATTGATGCGGTTCTCTTCGAGTGCCCGCAAACCGCGCCGGAAATCATAAACCCTTTGCTCGATCGCGTTTTAGATCTTGCATCGCGGCGCACGCCCTTTTCATTGGTTTCTACCCATCTTGGGGGCGTTGACGCCCTTTCTTCTTGGCTCAATCATGATGCGGTCACGCTCCTTTGCGCGCCGACGATTGCAGACCGCGTTGTCGCGCTCGAACTCGGCACAGCGCATCGCCGCGTTGTCCTTAACGATAGCGCGGCGGACGCCGAGTCTATGCAGCTGCGCCACCTCGCTGATGAAGTCAGCCGGATTGCAAAGGCCTTGTCCAGTCTTACTGGCCCTGAGTTTCGGGATAACCGCCCAGGCCAATACACCGGCGTGAAGGATATGATGATCGGCTTTCGGGCTGAACCAGCGGCCGCTCATGCCGCGTTTGCGTCGCGCGAAACGAGCGAATTGCCCAACGTCGCTGAGCTGCGCGCGGCCATGCGAATCCGCCGGATGCGCGACCAGTATTTTGCGCCAGACCTTTTTGCTGACCCAGCTTGGGATATGCTGCTTGATCTTCTCGCTGCAAGATTGGAGCAGGCGCACGTTGCCGTTTCCAGCCTGTGCATTGCCTCGGCAGTGCCACCAACAACGGCGCTCCGCTGGATCAAACGCATGTGTGACGACGGCATTTTTGAACGCGTTTCTGATCCTGATGATGGTCGGCGGGTCTTCATTCGCCTCTCTGATACGGCGACAGAAGCCATGACGCGCTACTGGTTTGCAGCGCGCCGCGCTTCGGGACCGATCATCTGACTTGATCCCACCCCTGAGTGTCGCTAAGGCCCGCCGGTCCCGAATGATCGGGGGCGCTTAGCTCAGTTG
>JBEGTP010000065.1:0-7936 GCA_041179365.1 Pseudomonadota bacterium | reverse complement strand
GGTCGCTTACCGGTTACGCTTCAAATTCCGCAGAACATCCTATGCTCTGGGGGTTTCATTATGCGGACGATTACGATTCTGAGATGAACGAAGCGGCGCTGACCGATCTCGCGCGCTTTTTCCACATCCACAATCCTGAAGGACAGGCAGGCGTGACTTGCCAGCCTTGGGGGTCGCTGACAACGCCCGGGGCTGTGGCGCAAAGCTGCCTGACACCGGGCGCGGTTGCCCCCGAAGCAGCGGCGGTTACCGTTCCGGTGCTTGTGGGCATGGGTGAACGCGATACATGTGCCGACGTTGCTGGAGAGCCGCGCGCTTACCGCTCAGCAAACTCAGTCGATCTCTTTGTCTGCCCGCGCATGAGCCACATGCATAATTTTGCCGGAACGCGCGAAGTGTTCTGGGAGCGCATCGCGCGGTTTGCAGATTGGGCAGCCTATATGAAATATCAAGTGGTTGAGGCGTGTCCGCAAATATTGCCTCAGAGTGCTATGGCGTAAACGTAGTGCTCATCATCGTCGGGCGTGGCCCGCCAATTTGTTTATAACGACAGTTATCTGCCGCGACAGCACGTCGCGCTGGGTACATTTGCACTTTCAGGCGATGGGCCTTGGCGCCACTTACCGCTGCACAGATCCCATTTTCCGGATGCGAACATCGCGTGTCTGGATAAGGATGAAAACAGGGAGGAAGCGGAGTGGTGGAGCTTAGCGGAATCGAACCGCTGACCTCGTCATTGCGAACGACGCGCTCTACCAACTGAGCTAAAGCCCCGCATCCTTGATTTGCTTGTTATCGAGGTCAGAAACGGGATGCAATGGCCTTTAAATCCGGCCTTACGCAATGATGAGGGGCTTGCCTTTGCAGGGGCACCGCCGCAAAGATGGAGTCTTATGATTTTTGGTCCTCCTCGCTTTGGTGTGCTTGTCACCGTCCTCGCGCTTGCCGGTTGCTCTGAGGCGGCTGACCATGCGCCGCCGCCGCGTCCCTCGCCGCCGCCTGTCATTCGCCCGGTTGCGCAAACGCCACCAGCCGACATGCCGCAACTCAGCGCCAATTGGGAGGACTGGCCTTACACGCCGGGCAATTGGAGCTATTTACAAAGCGGCCCACTAACCTCTGCTGCCTATGGGGCCGCGGGGAGTGCGCCGCTCTTTGTCGTTCAATGCAACCGGTCAGCAATGCGAATCTCGTTTCTGCGGCTGGGTAATTTTCCTGAAGGCGATACCGGTCGCATGACAATTCGCGCGACCACGGGGTTACAGACCTATGCCGTTGCCAATCAAACCACTGAGCCACCCTATATCGCTGTCGCGACGGCGCCATCGGATCCCCATCTTGACGCCATGGCTTTTAGCCGGGGTCGCTTTGTCGTGTCGGTCAAGGGAACGCGTGATCTGGTTATTCCGTCATGGCAGGAGCTAACGCGCGTCATTGAAGATTGTCGCTAAGCGACAAGATCACTGCTTTGGCTTGGGAAGCGAAGCGCTGTAGTTTGACGTGTTTTTTTTTAAATTCAAGACTTGATCAATGCGCGCAAACCCACCATCTTGATGGGCGTAGCGCATGCGCGTTGCAGGGCATTCATTTAGCGCGAAAGGAGGTGATCCGATGTCTCATGGTTCAGAAATAGAGGTCGGTGAAGTTCGTTCGGGGGATATGCGCCTTATTTAAAACAGGCGCACATGGCTTCCCGGGCTGGAACACTCCGGCCGCTGACCATGTTAAGGGCTGCCGGGTCGTTGGACCCGGCAGCTTTTTTCATATGGCACTGAGCGACGAGCGTTTTACTGCGGAACCCCGACGCCGCGCTTGAGCGGAGCAAATGTCTCGATTTTGGCGCGCGCGCGTTTACCATTTAAAAACACCGATGGCGTTATAAGCTTCGACATGTGGTTCGTCGGAGACTTTCTGTGAAACCTTTTGCCCTTTTTGCACTTTCCTTTTGTGCTTATGCTGGCGTTGCCCGCGCTGAGGCGCAGCTTCCCGAGGTGAGCGAGGCCTGTCAGGCCGAAGCGCACGCATTTTATGATGCGTGTAACGAGACTCTGAAGGACGCAGAGGCGTTCGCGGCATGCCGATCACGCAATGCGTCGCTCCTGACACCTGCGTGCCAAGCCGAAAGTCGCGCGCATGTTGTCGCTTTGGCCGCCGCATGCCGCGCGGATGAAGCGCCCGCTCAATTTGCCGCTGTATGCCAGTCTCTCAAGGCGCATCCGCTGGCCTTCCAGAATTAGGCTTTGAAACTGAGCCAAATCGCGCGCAGCGGTGCTTGACAGCGCCCCGACTCAAGGCTAGTGAAAATCATCCCGAAACACCGTAACCACGGCGACGCTTTTTTGCGTGCGTCGTGTTTGTTGGTTTCGAGGCTTGTCGAAGCGCTGAGATGGGGCGAATTGCCATTCGCCCTGTGGAGCAGGAGAATTTAAATGGCACGTATTGCAGGGGTCAATATCCCTACGGCGAAGCGAGTAGTTATCGCGCTTCAATATATCCACGGCATTGGACAAACCAAAGCCAAGGAAATCACGACCAAGCTGAACATTGCGGCAGAGCGTCGCGTTTCTGATTTGACGGACCTCGAAGTTCTTCACATCCGTGAGACGATCGATGCCGATTATACGGTTGAAGGCGATCTGCGCCGCGAAGTATCGATGAACATCAAGCGTTTGATGGATCTTGCTTCGTATCGCGGCCTGCGTCACCGCAAGGGCCTTCCAGTCCGTGGCCAGCGCACGCATACCAATGCGCGCACACGCAAGGGCAAAGCCAAGCCGATCGCCGGCAAGAAGAAGTAAGCTTCTTCGCATTATCAGCTTTTAGATTTTAGAGTCAGGATTTCACCATGGCACGCGAACCACAGCGCCTTAAACGGCGGGAGCGCAAAAACATCACAGCCGGCGTGGCACATGTCAACGCAAGCTTTAACAATACGATGATCACCATCACCGACGCACAGGGTAACACGATTGCTTGGTCGTCGGCAGGAACGATGGGCTTCAAAGGAAGTCGCAAATCGACTCCTTATGCGGCACAAGTTGCGGCTGAGGATGCCGGTAAGAAGGCGGCTGACCACGGTGTTCGCACTTTGGAAGTTGAAGTCAAAGGACCTGGATCGGGGCGTGAATCAGCGCTTCGGGCACTGCAGGCCGTCGGCTTTCAGATTACTTCGATTCGCGACGTAACATCGATCCCGCACAATGGCGTTCGCCCTTCAAAACGGCGTCGCGTCTGATCTTACTCGCTTCGGGTGTCGGGATTTCCCGGCACCAATACTATTTCAATCGGTGGCATGGCAGACGTGCTTTCCACCCAACCCCAAGGGGAACACCGTGGCAGTCAATCTCAAGAACTGGCAGGAACTCAAGAAGCCCGACACGCTCGAAAAGAAGACGAGCGGCGATCCATTGCGCAAGGCAAGCTTTATCGCTGAACCACTGGAACGTGGTTTTGGCCTGACGCTCGGCAACTCGCTGCGCCGTGTGCTGTTGTCATCGCTGCAAGGTGCGGCCGTCACTTCGATCAAGATCGAAAATGTTCTTCACGAATTTTCCTCGCTTGCCGGGGTCCGTGAAGATGTGACTGATTTGGTCCTCAACATCAAGCAGATCGCGCTGAAGATGCAAGGCGAGGGCCCTAAGCGGCTCCAGCTTTCGGCAACGGGCCCGGCAGAAGTGACGGCGGGTCAGATCGCGGTTTCTGGCGACATTGAAGTGATGAACCCTGATTTGGTGATTTGCCACCTCGATCAGGGCGCGACCCTCAACATGGAGCTTACGGCTGATACCGGCAAAGGCTATGTGCCTGCTTCTGCAAACCGTCCTGTGGATGCGCCGATTGGCCTCGTCCCGGTCGATGCGCTTTATTCGCCCGTGCGCCAAGTTTCGTACAAGGTGGAAAACACGCGCGTCGGTCAGGAGCTTGATTATGATAAGCTTACATTGACCATTGAAACAGACGGTACTGTGACGCCTGACGATGCGCTCGCTTATGCGGCCCGCATTTTGCAAGATCAGCTGCAGCTCTTCGTCCACTTTGATGAGGCACTGGCGCAATCTTCGCAGCTCATTGGTATGGCTGTACCGACGCAATCAGAAGCCGCGAGCGATTCAAATCAGATCAATCGCTATCTGTTGAAGAAGGTTGACGAATTGGAACTGAGCGTTCGCTCCGCCAATTGCCTCAAGAATGATAACATCATCTACATTGGCGACCTTGTTCAGAAGACCGAAGCCGAGATGCTCCGGACACCAAACTTTGGCCGCAAGTCCTTAAACGAAATCAAGGAAGTGCTGTCGTCGATGGGGTTGCGCCTCGGTATGGACATCCCCGGATGGCCGCCTGAAAATATCGAAGACATGGCAAAGAAGCTTGAGCAGGAACTGCTCGGCTAAACCTGCTTTCTTCGGAAGTGAATTGAGGGGAGTGCGCAGGCGCTCCCCTTTTCATTTGGGTCTAGCTCAGGTGATCGAGCGCTTCGCGTGACAGCGAGCCGGGAATGATCATGACGGGACAGGGGAGGGCCCCAGCGCCAGGGCCGCCAAAATGTGCGACTAAAGGGCCTGGCGTTCCGCCCTCTGCAGCGCCCAATACGAGCGCGGCGATTGAGCTATTTGCGGCAATCGTTTCGGTGATTATACTAACGGCGTCACCCGAAAGAACGGTGATGCCGGGCCTATCGGGCATTTCCTCGCCGAGCATATCGAGCGCGCGCGCAATGACAACCTCCGCATGTTCACGCGCCTCATCTTCAATCGTCGCTTGAACACCGCCCCAAGCGACAAACTCTTGCTTTGGCAGGATTGTTAGAATTTGAACGGCCCCGCCAGTCTTTGCCGCGCGGCGCGCAGCAAAGCGAAGCGCTACTTCCGCCTCGTTCGTATCGTCAACGACGACCAGATAGGTCCTAAGTGTCATCCATTTTGCCTCACTCTGGGTCACACAATCATGCCGTTGCTCACCCCATTGGCAAAAATTGCGCCAAACTGAGCAATTAGGCAAGCCTTTGCTTGACCCGGCGTGCAGGAATGGCCCAATCGGGCTAACTAACGCGATATTAGACTGATTTGGAGATCAGAATTCCATGGCTATCGAACTTAAAATGCCAGCCCTTTCGCCGACGATGGAAGAAGGTACACTTGCCAAATGGTTGGTGAAGGAAGGTGATCGCGTCGTCGCTGGCGATTTGCTGGCGGAGATTGAGACCGACAAGGCGACGATGGAATATGAAGCGGTTGATGAAGGCGTGGTTTCGAAGATCATGATTGCCGCAGGCACCGAAGGCGTGAAAGTAGGCACGGTGATTGCGCTCGTAGAGGGCGACGATGAAGTCCCGGCTCCGAAGAACGCACCGAAACCAGCGTCAGCGCCTCATGCGGCGGCACCTGCGCCTGAGCTCTCTGCAAAACCAGCTGCCACGCCGACGCTGGAAAAGCGTTTTCCACAACAGCCAACGCCGCCAGTCGCGCGCGTCTTGGCTTCGCCCTTGGCCAAGCGGCTTGCCGAAGCGCAGGGGCTTGATCTTTCTGCCGTGACGGGAAGCGGGCCGGGCGGTAGAGTGGTGAAGGCTGATTTGGAAGGCGCGCAAACGGGCGCGGCGATGAAGGCTATCCCACTGTCGGCCAATGCACCCTCAGCTCTTGCCCCAGCGGTTCTGCCCGGCGATCCCGGCGCAATCCCGCATGAGGTCATCAAGCTTTCTGGGATGCGCAAAACCATCGCGCGCCGGCTTTCGCAATCGATGCAAGAAGCGCCACATATCTATCTCACAGTCGATGTGCGTCTCGACGCCCTGCTCAAGCTGCGCGGTGAACTGAATGAAACGCTGGCCAAGCGCGGCGTAAAGCTCTCGGTCAATGATATGTTGATCAAGGCCCTCGGCCTCGCGCTGATCGAGGTGCCGGCGTGCAATGTCTCTTTCGCGGGCGATACAATGCTGCACTATAGCCGCGCCGATATCTCGGTGGCGGTCAGCATCGCGGGCGGTCTCATCACCCCCATCGTCGCCGATGCAGCCGGCAAATCACTCGCGACCATCGCGACCGAAATGAACGATCTTGCCGCGCGCGCCAAGGCGGGCAAATTACAGCCGCAGGAATATCAAGGCGGCACCGCGAGCATTTCCAACATGGGCATGATGGGCATCAAGCAATTCACAGCCGTCATCAATCCGCCGCAGGGCATGATCCTCGCCATTGGGGCAGGGGAAAAACGCCCCTATATTGTTGATGACGCTCTTGGCGTTGCCACGGTGATGAGCTGCACGGGCAGCTTTGATCATAGGGCTATTGACGGGGCAGATGGCGCGCTGTTGATGGCGGCGTTTAAGGCGCTGGTGGAGAAGCCGCTCGGGTTGGTGGTTTAGCAGAAAAGCATCGAGCCTCCCAATATTTTAAAAGATACTCGATATTTGGCTAAACAGTGGGGACCAATGCGGGCCGCGCTTGCTCTGCGTCAGTGGCTATTTTATTAGATTGCACAAATATATTGTTTGCGGATAATATGAAATTATCGCAATTGAACAATGCAGTGCTTAAGCGATAATAACTGGAGGAATTATGAAATATTTTATTGCAGCGATCACTCTTTTGAGTTCAAATTCTGCTTTTGCGCAGGATAATTCTGAGGGGGATGCAAAAAATGGGGGGCTTCGTGTTGAAGCTCATGTTGGCATTGAGCGTCCCAATTTGAGTGATAAAAGCAATGGCCAGACTTATGTTGCAAAACTCTCTTCGAGCCTCGCCTATGGCGCTGAAGTTGGATATGATATTCCAGTATCAGAGAGTGTAACCGTCGGTCCGTATCTTTCGTATGATCTGGCTAACAGTGACATATGTGACTCAGGCTCATTCGGGATTAATTTAACGGCGCAAGTCTGCTTCAAGGCGAAGTCAAATTTGTCAGTTGGTGTGCGCGGCGCGGTTGCAATGGGGAAGAGCGAGGTTTATTTGGGTCTCGGTTACGATAAGTATAACTATGAGTGGACCGAGGTTGTAAAAAACACATCGAGCCAAGCAATCATTTCGTCCTATAGCAACTTGAAAGGTGACAATGGTATCGGCGTCAGCTTTGGCTACAACCATAATCTATCGAAGAGGATGTATGTTGGTTTAGGTGTGCGCATTTCAGAAATGGGGAAATTTGAAGGCTCAGGCGCAAAATTGCAGCGCTTTCAAGGGCAGGTAAATCTCGGCGCTCGTTTCTAACGTTACGACGCGTGGGGGCATGCGGACATCAATTCACCGTGTGGCATCCTAGCTGTTGGGGCAGGTGAAATACGGCCCGCAATCGTCAATGAAGAACGCCCCGTCGCGACCACAATGAGCGCGACGGGGCCCTTTGATCATAGGGCGATTGACGGCGCGCATGGCGCGCTGTTGATGGCGGCGTTTAAGGCACTGGTGGAAAAGCCGTTGGGGGTGGTGGTTTGACTTTTCGATAATTGTGCCTACAATTGTGGACACGGAGAAATGACATGCAGATCGGTGTGCGCGAACTCAAAGGACGGCTCAGTGAGATTGTGAACGGCAACCGCCCTGTCGTGGTCACGAAAAATGGCAAAATCGTTGGTGAGTATACGCCCGCGACAATTATCAAGCCCACGGCTGATCGTGCGAAGTGGCTAGACGAGCGAGTTGCATTTCGCCTTGGTTGGCAGAAGGAAACGCCGCATTGGGTGGATCTTTTGATGGGTGAAGGCATGGACGGAGAAGGGGAAATGTTTGACGAACCCACTTTTCGTTGATGCCAACATCCTTGTGCGCTGTGTCGTCGGAAAGGCGATGTTCAACGTTGATGATCTCTTGGCAAAAGGCGCTGTGCTAGCGACGACAGATGCACAGGCCCGAGAGGCGAAGCGCGTCTTGCATCATAAATTCGAGATTTCCGAACAAGACGCGGAAGAGCAGATCAATGCCACTGTCTCGGCGATGGAACT
>JBEGTP010000064.1:0-8740 GCA_041179365.1 Pseudomonadota bacterium | reverse complement strand
CCGACACAAATGCGCTCTCTGCCTTTGTGCGCGAAAAGCTGAAATCAACCAAAACCCCAGAAGCTTGGTTTTTCCGGGATGAGCTCCCCTACAATGAGACGGGAAAGCTCTTGCGCCGCGTTCTAAAGGCTGAACTGGCGGGCGACGCTTCGCAAGGCTAAAGGAAATCATGGCCCTGCCCGATTTTCTAAATTCAGACGCTTTTTCCGCGCTTGGCCTTCAACCTGTTTTGTTTGTGAGGGCTCGTGATTGGCAACCGCCCGGTGTCCCAATCCAATCGGTCATCATCGGGATTGATGAGGGCGGCGATTTGCCACCGTGCGATGTGAGGCATTTCGATTTGCTCCTCACCTCAGCGACAAACCCACCCGCGCCCTGGGTCGGTACAAAGCCGGACGGAAGCGCAGGTCTTGCCGACGCGATCGCGCTCAGGCCCCTTACGGCTTCAATCCTTTGTCAAACCTTGAGAACCCAGGAACGCCTCTCATTTGACGCAGCATTGGCAGTTGAATCGTTTGCTTATTCGACGCTACTTGGCGGTTTAGAGTTTAAACGGTGGTTAGCACATCAGCCAAAGGCGCGCGGGCTCTCTCAAACGGATTTAGTGCGTATTGAGCGGACGAATGATCATATCACGATCACGTTGAGCGATCCTTGCAATCACAATGCAGTCACTGCGGCTCTGCGAGATGCACTCTATGCCGCGCTGGCAGCGGCCTTGGATGACCCAAGTCGACCGACTGTTTCATTGCAATCGGACGGAAAATGCTTTTCGATTGGCGGGTCGCTTGGCGAATTTGGGAGCGCTGACGATCTTGCTCAGGCGCATGTTATCCGCACGGTCAGGAGTTGCACACAGCTTGTCGCAGCCCTTGGCAACAGAATTTCCGTCTGCATTCAAGGTGCATGTATTGGCGCAGGGCTAGAGATAATCGCAGCCGCAGAGACTCGGACGGCGCTAAAGAGCGCCTGGTTTCAACTGCCCGAATTGCGAATGGGGCTTATCCCCGGCGCGGGCGGAACGGTCAGCGTTTCACGCGCAATTGGGCGTCACAGAACGGCTTGGATGGTCCTTTCTGGCAAGCGTATAAGCGCACAGCAAGCGCTCGCATGGGGCTTGATAAGCGCTGTGATTGTACCGTGACCTTCGAAAGCGCGCTGGCCAACCAAGGCGCGCGTCTTACTGCTGCCGCGCTTTCCCTTGGGCGGAGAATTGCCTTTGACCCCGTCTCGGCACTCGCGCGCGAAACTCCGATGCGATTGTTTCCGCCAAGTCAATTGTCGCCAAACCAACACTGCCGTTTAATGGAAGCCGCTGACGGATGGATTGCCGTAAATCTCGCGCGGCCAGAAGATCGTGAAGCACTTCCCGCGTGGATAAATTGTGATGCAACGAACGCACCGATTGAAACCCTTTGGAATGTTATTTCAAATGCTGTCCGTGCAAGTCCCACAGCGACGCTGATCGCACAGGCGGTCTTGCTTGGCATGCCCGTGGCAAAAGTAAGCCCCCCTTCAACGCTCGCCGGTCAGCTATCGCCAAAACTTTGGGATAGGCCTCGTGCGCCCGGTGCGAACCGCACAGCGCTCGATCTCTCCGCGCTTTGGGCAGGGCCATATTGCGGCGCCCTTCTTGCCGAGGCTGGGTTCGTCGTCACCAAGATTGAAAGTCCGGTTCGACCCGATCCCACAGCGAACGACGTGCGGCTCAATGGACGCAAGCGCCACCACTCGCTTGATCTTGCCGACCCAAGTCTGACCGCGATGATTATAGATACTGATGTGCTCATCACAAGCGCACGACCGCACGCGCTCGCGCGCCTCTCGCTAACCGAAGAGCGACTTTTTGCTCTCAATCCTTCGCTTCTGTGGATTGCAATAACAGCCTATGGTTGGTCAGGAGAAGCGGCGCTCCGGGTTGGCTTTGGCGATGACTGTGCGGCGGCGGCGGGGCTCCTTGGCCTGAACGCAGGCAAGCCAGTGTTTTTGGGCGACGCTCTTGCCGATCCGATTACGGGCATAGTTGCGGCGACTGAGACGCTCGAAGCGGTCTTAAACGGCAAGGCGGGGCTTGTTGATGTCGCCCTCGCACCAACAGCTGCCGCGTTTGCCCAACGCGCTGGGATCACCGGTTGAAAGCTGATCTCATCCTGCGCAACGTGCGCCTCACGCGCAACCAGTTGGTCGATGTAGCGATCACTGGCGGGCATATCTCACACATGGGCAAACAGCTTTCCCTCTCAGGGGCAAAGATTGATGGTAAGGGATTGAGGCTGTTACCCGGTTTGATCGACCATCATATTCATCTGCTCGCGACCGCAGCAAAACTAGCGTCCGTTGACCTTCAAGGGAGCAACAGCGCGGATGAGATAGCCCAACATTTGGGAAATGCGCGGCCAGACAGCGCCGGCTGGATAAGAGCGATTGGCTATGATGAAACAGCAGCTGGGCTCCTCGACCGGGCCTTGCTCGACCAGTGGGTCCCGACTTACCCTGTGCGCGTTCAAGATCGCACGGGTGCCCTCTGGATGCTCAATAGCCGCGCAATTGAGCGGCTGGGATCGGGCCCTTTTCCCCCATGCGTTGAGCGTACGGTCACAGGCGCGCTCACCGGCCGAGTATGGCGTGGCGACGCTTGGCTCGGAGAAACTATAGGTCAAACGCCTCCTCCCTTGGCTCAGCTCGGCAAGGCATTGGCCCGCTTCGGTGTCACCGGCGTAACCGATGCCGGCGCGCGCAATGGCCCAGTTGAAGCCGCACTTCTATCCGGCGCGCTGCCGCAGAGACTGATGCTCATGGGCAGTGAAGACTTACCCCGATCATCCCAATACACTCGGGGGCCGCTCAAACTTCTGTATGATGAGCGCGACCTCCCCGACCTTGATGCTATAGCAGCCCGCATCAAAAATGCCCGTGCGGATGGCCGCACCGTCGCGGCACATTGTGTGACGCTCGCCGAGCTTCTGTTCTTTTTCGCCGCGCTCGATGCGGCGGGCGGTACCCATTTGGGCGACAGGATCGAGCATGGCAGCGTGATCCCCGCAAGCTTCATTCCAGATATCGCAAGCAGGCGCTTGACTGTTGTTACCCAGCCTGGCTTCGTCGCGACGCGCGGTGATCGTTATCTGGCACAGACACCCGCCCACGAACGCCCCGACCTCTACCGCCTCCGTTCGCTCCTCACAGCCGGCGTGCCTCTCGCTGCGGGCTCAGATGCGCCTTACGGAGATGCCAATCCGTGGATCGGCATTCGCGCTGCACAAGATAGGAAAACCGCCTCACACAAAATTCTGGGGCCTGCCGAACGACTAGAACGGGATCAAGCAATCTCACTCTCAATGGGCAGCTTCGAACACCCTGGTGGCCCGCCACGGCAAGTCAAAATTGGCGCACCTGCCGATCTCATTCTCGTTAGAGCAGACCCAATAGAGCCGGTTTGCTTAACGATGATCGGCGGGACAATTTTGCATCGTGCAATTGAATAGAGCGTCTAGCCGGCCTCTCCAACTTGTCACAGGTTAGAGAGCAAAGTTAGAGAAAAGCCCTCGGAGCTGTGCGCGTGCGCGCGCGGCGGTCTCATTCAGGCCGTCTGTTTCGTCTTCAAGGAGTAGCGCCCTCATCCTCGGGTCCCAAAAGAGGCGGATATGCTCAGCCGTTGCAGACGCTGGGTCCACTTCATTCTGCACATTGTCAGCAATCTGGTTGATCATCCTGACAATTTTAGCGCGGGTACTCATAGGGCAGACGCAGCCTCAATGCGCCGTGCACGCGTGGACAGTGTCTCATAATCTGCCTGCCAATCGGTCGGGCCGTTCGACGGCATAATCTGGACCGCGGTAACCTTATATTCAGGGCAGTTGGTGGCCCAATCACTAAATTCGGTCGTCACGACATTCGCTTGCGTCGCTGGATGGTGGAACGTGGTGTAGACAACCCCTGGGGCCACACGGTCGGTGACGGTCGCTCGTAGCGTGGTTTCACCCGAGCGACTGGCGAGTTTCACCCAGTCGCCTGATTGAACCCCGCGATCTTCGGCATCGATGGGGTGAATCTCTAGAAGGTCTTCGACGTGCCAAACGACATTTTCGGTCCGCCGTGTCTGCGCGCCAACATTATAGTGGCTGAGGATTCGCCCCGTCGTCAGAAGGAGTGGGAAGCGCGGGCCCGTTTTTTCGTCGGTTGGCACATAATCCGTTACAACAAATTTGCCCTTCCCGCGCACAAAACCGTCGATGTGCATGATGGGCGAACCATTGGGAGCCGCATCATTGACCGGCCATTGCAGCGAGCCTTCAGCATCTAGCCGGTCAAAGGATACGCCCGCAAAAGTTGGCGTAAGCCGCGCAATTTCATCCATGATTTCGCGAGGGTGGGTATAGGTCCAGCCCAAGCCCATCGCATTGGCGAGCCGCTGCGTAACCTCCCAATCCTCAAGTCCGTTCAACGGCGTCATCACCTTGCGGACGGGCTGAATACGGCGCTCTGCGTTGGTAAAGGTACCATTTTTTTCAAGGAAGGTCGATCCTGGCAAAAAGATGTGCGCGTAATTTGCGGTCTCGTTGAGGAAGAGATCGTGGACAATCACGCATTCCATCGCCGCCAAACCCGCTGAAACATGTTTGGTATCGGGGTCTGACTGGAGGATGTCTTCGCCCTGGCAATAGAGTGCCTTGAACACGCCATCCACCGCGCCATCGAGCATGCTGGGTATACGCAAACCGGGCTCGGGATCGAGCGAAACGCCCCAATCCGTTTCAAAGAGCGCCCGTGTCGCGTCGTCTGAGATATGGCGGTATCCTGAGAGTTCATGAGGAAAACTCCCCATGTCACACGCACCTTGAACGTTATTCTGGCCACGCAAGGGATTTACACCCACGCCGCGCCGTCCGATGTTGCCGGTCGCCATCGCCAGATTGGCGATCGCCATCACCGTCGAGCTCCCCTGTGAGTGTTCGGTCACACCCAGTCCGTAATATATGGCACCATTGGGTTCAGACGCGAACAGGCGGGCCGCCGCGCGGAGATCTAGGGCGGGTACCATCGTTACAGGTTCGAGCGTTTCCGGCGCATTGCGCTTATCCGAAACGAACTCAGCCCAAAGCTGATATTCATCCCAATCGCAGCGTGCGCGAATGAACGCTTCGTCTGCTAGGCCTTCGGTGACAATGACGTGCGCCATTGCGGTCAACACCGCCACATTGGTTCCGGGCCGTAGCGGCAAATGGTAATCGGCCTCGATATGGGGCGAGCGCACAATGTCTGTGCGGCGGGGATCGATCACGATAAGCTTGGCCCCGGCCCTTAGCCGCCGCTTCATACGCGATGCGAACACAGGGTGCCCGTCGGTCGGGTTGGCTCCGATGATCAGGATAACGTCACACGCTTCAATGCTGTCAAAATCTTGGGTGCCGGCCGACGTGCCAAAAGTCGTTTTCAGCCCGTAGCCCGTCGGCGAATGACAGACGCGCGCGCACGTGTCGACGTTGTTATTGCCGAACCCGGCGCGGACGAGCTTTTGGACAAGAAAGGTTTCTTCGTTCGTGCAGCGGCTTGATGTGATCCCTCCAAGCGCAAGGCGGCCATAGGTGTCGCTGATCCGCTTTAATTCCGACGCGGCATAGCTAAGCGCTTCATCCCATTCGACCTCACGCCAAGGATCGCTGATCTTTGCCCTGATCATAGGCTTCAAGATGCGCTCCTGATGCTGCGCATAGCCCCATGCAAAACGGCCCTTAACGCAACTATGCCCCCGGTTGGCCTTCCCTTCCTTATAGGGGACCATCCGCACCACCTGCTCGCCCCGCAATTCCGCGCGAAACGTGCAGCCAACGCCGCAATAGGCGCAGGTTGTCACGACCGAGCGGTCTGGCGTTCCGACCTCAACGACCTTTTTTTCGATCAGCGTTGCCGTTGGGCAGGCCTGAACACAGGCCCCGCAAGAAACGCATTCAGAACCAAGAAAATTGTCGCTCGCAAGCCCTGCCGAAATTTTTGAATCAAAGCCCCGCCCTGCCATCGTCAAGGCGAGCGTGCCCTGCACTTCGTCACACGCCCGGATGCAGCGTGAACAGGCGATACACTTGCTCGGATCAAAATCGAAATAGGGGTTAGAATGATCTTTCGCTTGCCCAAGGTGATCGGCTTGCACGGCGTAGCGCACGTCGCGAAGGCCAACGGCCCCCGCCTGATCTTGGAGTTCGCAATCGCCATTCGCACCGCATGTCAAGCAATCGAGCGGATGATCTGAGATGTACAGCTCCATCACCCCCTTGCGGAGCTTAGCCAGATGCGGCGTCTGTGTGCGCACGACCATGCCAGGCTCGACTGGCGTCGTGCAGCTTGCGGGCGTGCCCCGGCGACCTTCGATCTCGACCAAACACAAGCGGCACGAGCCAAAGCTCTTCACGCTATCCGTCGCACAAAGCTTTGGAATCGAAGTTCCCTGCTCTGCCGCCGCGCGGAGCACACTTGTGCCCGCCGCCACTGAAATTGCGCGACCATCGATTGTCAGCGAAACCATGTCCTCCTCGTTTGAGGCAGGCGTTCCGAAATCGACTTGTGGCTGGTAGGTCATGGCGTCTTCCTTACCACAAAATCTTCTGGAAAGTGAGTGAGCGCTGACATCACAGGATAAGGCGTGAAGCCGCCAAGCGCACAGAGCGATCCAAACTTCATCGTTTCACAGAGGTCAGTGATGAGGCTAAGCCCCGCCTCAACATCTTCACCTGCAGATATCTGGTCCAGAGTCTCGACACCGCGCGTAGACCCCAACCGACATGGCGTACATTTTCCACAGCTTTCAATCGCGCAGAATTCCATGGCAAAGCGTGCCTGCTTTGCCATGTCGACCGTCTCATCGAACACCACAATTCCGCCGTGCCCAATCAACCCATCGGCCGCCGCGAAGCCTTCATAATCAAAGGGCAAGTCAAAGTGAGACGGCGGATGATAGGCCCCAAGCGGCCCGCCGACCTGCACCGCGCGAATGGGCCTTCCGCTCGCAGTGCCGCCGCCAATGTCATTGACTAGGGTCCCAAGCGTCACTCCAAAGGCGGTTTCAAACAGCCCACCATATTGAATGTTGCCCGCCAATTGGATGGGCATGGTTCCGCGAGATCGACCCATACCGTAGTCGGCATAGGCCTGTGCCCCGTTCGCCATGATCCAAGGAACAGCCGCCAGCGTGAGCACGTTGTTGATCACGGTTGGCATGCCGAACAGACCTTCATGCGCAGGCAGTGGTGGCTTCGCACGCACCTCTCCGCGCTTGCCTTCCAACGAGTTCAGCAGAGCGGTTTCTTCGCCGCAAACATAAGCGCCCGCGCCGACCCGCACTTCAACGACGAACGGCGCGATCAAATGGGCGCAGAGCTTAATTGCCGCCATCATTTTCGCGATTGCGTGGGGATATTCAGAGCGAATATAGACAAAGCCTTTGTTAGCGCCCACCGCAAAGCCTGCAATCGCCATGCCTTCGATCAGCATGAACGGGTCGCCCTCCATGACCATTCGATCTGCAAACGTACCGCTGTCGCCTTCATCGGCGTTGCACACGATGTATTTGCGGGCAGCATCGCCGCGTAGTGGCGCGTCGGCAACGGTCTTCCACTTAATGCCTGCAGGGAAGCCCGCGCCGCCGCGCCCGCGCAATCCAGATTGCAAAACGGTTTCTACTGTCGCTTCAGCACCGAGCGCGCGCGCCTCTGCAAGCCCAGCCCAGCCGCCAGTCGCATAATAATCATCGAGCGAGGTCGGTCGCGTCTTGCCTGCGCGCGAAAACGTCAGCCGCGTTTGTGTCTTGATAAAAGGGTGCTCTTCGATCCGACCAATGCTGGATGCAGTCCCTGCGACGATGGCAGCAACATCCTCGGCCGAAACAGGCCCAAAGCCTATCCCGTCGATCTCAACCAGCGGCTCAAGCCAATGCATCCCCCAGCTCGACACCCGCTCAACAGGAATGCCAACCTCAGAAAAGGCATGCGCAACGGCATCCGCGCCGCAAGCGAGCGCGATGGCATCATCTGATATCCGAACCTTCATAGCGTCGCGAGCAATGCCGCGAGCTTTGGCGCATCGAGCCGCGCGTACACCCTGTCACCAACCATTGCCGCAGGCCCAACACTGCACAGGCCAAGGCAATAGATGGGCTCAATCTGAGGCTCATCCAAGCCCAACGCCCCTGCCCCCCGCGCCTGACAGGCTTCAGCGCGACACAGTTTTACCTTCGGCGGCGATGGTGCCGCCTTAAAGTCATGATAGAAACTCACGACCCCGTGCACTTCAGCGCGCGTCAAATTAAGCGAAGCGGCAATCTCTTTGATCGCAGCTTCGCTCACATATCCAAATGCAGCTTGAACTTCATGTAAAATAGGCAAAAGCGGCCCCTCAAGGCCGCGATGGTTTGCCACAATTTCTGCCACATTTGTCATCGTTGGAACATTATCATTTTTTGTATGCTTAACATACAAATTTTGCGGCAGTGTTGCAAAAAATATGGCTTTGGCTTTGCCCCTATTCAGGCAATTGGCAAAAGGCGCATATTTTATGGCCGTCTGGATCGCGGAGATACGCGCCGTACGCATTGCCTGGTGCGCTGGGGCGCGGTCCAGGCGCGCCTTCATCCGTTCCACCATTGGCGACCCCTGCGGCATGAAACGCATCGACTGCTGCGGCATCGCTCGCCACAAAACCAACTGTAAACCCATTTGAAGCCGTTGCCGGGGCGCCGTCGGCAGGGGCA
>JBEGTP010000063.1:0-6640 GCA_041179365.1 Pseudomonadota bacterium | reverse complement strand
TGCCGCTCGAAAAGGTCCGCAAGGTGATGAAAATCGCCAAGGAACCGATTTCGCTTGAAACCCCGATCGGTGACGAAGAAGATTCACATCTCGGCGATTTCATCGAGGACAAGAACGCGATCATCCCGGTCGATGCGGCGATCCAGGCCAACCTCAAGGAGACGGTCACACGGGTTCTGGCAAGCCTCACCCCGCGTGAGGAACGCGTGCTGCGGATGCGCTTCGGCATCGGCATGAACACCGACCACACGCTGGAGGAAGTCGGCCAGCAGTTTAGCGTCACGCGCGAACGTATCCGGCAAATTGAGGCCAAAGCGCTACGGAAGCTTAAGCATCCGAGCCGGAGCCGCAAGATGCGCAGTTTCCTCGATCAATAGGCGGCGATTTTAAGGCCCCTCAGAGGGTGTTGGAAATCATTTGGCTACCCCGGTAGCTAAACGCGATCCAACACCCCGCCACAGGGGTTTTAGAGCCGCTCACGGCCCAATTCAAAGCGTCGCTGCGCCCGTAATGGCTTCCACCCACGCCGGAACGAGCGCACTGGCCTTGCCGAGGCGCGTTTCGTCAAAAAAGAGACTGCCTTGGCTGGGCTCCAAGTTGAGCTCAAGAGTTTGCGCTCCGTAATGCCGCGCCGTTTGAACATAGCCAGCGGCAGGATAGACGGCGCCAGACGTTCCAATGGAAACAAAGAGATCGCAGTGCGCTAAAGCCGCCTCAATCTCATCCATACGGTACGGCATTTCGCCAAACCACACGATATCGGGACGCAGGGCTGATACGCCGCAAACGGGGCATGCAGGGCGCGCAGACAGTGGCTCGCGCCAGGTCACGCGCGCATCACACGCGGTACACCACGCCTTTAAATGCTCGCCGTGCATATGGAGGAGGCGCTTGGCCCCTGCCCGTTCGTGCAAATCATCAACATTTTGCGTCACGATGAGCAAGTTTCCGTGCCAAGCTGCATCGAGTGCCGCCAGGGCCCAATGCGCCGCATTCGGCGCGGCCATTTGGATCGCCGCGCGCCGCATATCGTAAAAGCGCAAGACAAGATCGGGATCGCGCGCAAAGCCTTGCGGCGTCGCAACGTCTTCGACGCGGTGTTCCTCCCACAGACCGCCCTTATCACGGAACGTTCCGATGCCGCTTTCAGCCGAGAGTCCCGCCCCAGTGAGGATCACGATATTGCGTATGGCGCTCATCCCCGCCATGAAGCACATCAATCACAGTGAGGGCAAGGCATGACGACACGCATCGGCATTATCGGAAGCGCAGGGCGCATGGGCCAAGCGCTGGTCTGCGCGGCTGAAGACGCAGGGCTCGTCGTGGCGGGTGGCATTGATCAAGGCGGTGATCTTTCAGCGCTTGCGGCCAATGCAGATATTTTGATCGACTTTTCTTCGCCCAAAGCCTTGCTTTCCAATATTGGTACCGCCGTCGCCGCTGGAAAGCCGATCTTGATTGGAACGACCGGGCTCGAAAACGACCATCACCGCTTAATCGACGATGCTGCGCGTCATGTTGCCGTGCTCCAAACGGGGAATACCTCATTTGGCGTCACAATCCTTGCGCGGTTGGTGCACGAAGCAGCGCAGCGGCTTGGCCCCGATTGGGACATTGAAATTGCAGAGATGCACCACCGGATGAAGGTCGATGCGCCATCTGGAACGGCGCTTCTTTTGGGGCAAGCGGCTGCTGAGGGGCGCGGTGTGTCGCTGGAAGCCAATAGCGAGCGCGGGCGCGATGGCCAAACAGGGGCACGAGCGCGTGGCGCGATCGGCTTTGCGTCGCTGCGCGGTGGCTCGGTGGCTGGGGATCACACTGTTATCTTTGCAGCCAACAATGAACGGATTGAGCTCATTCACCGCGCTGAGAATCGCACCATATTTGCCAGCGGCGCAATCAAAGCCGCGCAGTGGTTGGTGCGGCAACCGGCGGGTCGCTACACGATGGAGCAGGTGCTCGGGCTTTAGCAGGGTCTTGGAGGCTAAACGCGATGAAAAAAGCCGAAGTCTTTGAATTCTATTCTCGCCTCGCCGAAGCCAATCCTGATCCGGTGACCGAGCTCGCTTACGGAAACGTTTATCAGCTTCTGATAGCCGTGGTTCTTTCTGCCCAGTCTACCGATGTCGGCGTCAACAAAGCGACGCGCCGCTTGTTTGATGTGGTCAAAGGGCCGGGCGAGATGGTGGCCCTGGGTGAAGACGAGCTCAAAGCGCACATCAAGACAATTGGTTTGTTTAATACCAAAGCCAAAAACGTGATGGCCCTTTCAGCGCAATTGCTGCGCGATCATGGCGGCCAAGTTCCCGCAAGGCGCGAGGCGCTTGAGGCGCTTCCCGGTGTCGGTCGAAAAACGGCAAATGTCGTCATGAACACGGCCTTCGGTGCCGAGACCTTTGCGGTTGACACCCACATCTTCCGCGTTGGCAACCGAACGGGGCTTGCGAAAGGCAAAACGGTTCTTGCTGTTGAAAAGGCGCTCGATAAAAACACCCCTGCCCCGTTTCGCGTCGGCGCGCACCACTGGCTCATTTTGCACGGGCGCTATGTGTGCAAGGCGCGGACGCCCGAATGTTGGCGGTGCGACGTTGCGGATCTCTGTTCTTTCAAGCCAAAATCGATTATGAAGACGGTCGTGAACTCAGCGCGCGTGTAGCGATTGAGTCGCGCGGTCAGGAGAATTTTTATGCGCGTTCCAGCCCCGGTTATTGGTTTTGTCGTCCTCGCAGGACTGGTAGCGGCGCCCGCGATTGCGCGACACTTAACGAAAGTGCCAGTCGCAACGCCCGTGGGTGCGCCCGTTTCCTGTTTGACGCTTAGCCAAATACGAGAAACTGCGGTCCGCAGTGATACGATTATCGATTTCAGGACAAATGGAAAAAAATGGTATCGCAATACCTTGCCTCATGCCTGCCCATCGCTCGGATTTGAAGAAAGTTTTGGGTATGCCACGTCGATGAGCCAGCTTTGCAATGTCGATGTCATCACCGTGCTGCGGAGCGGGGCTATGACTCAGGGCCCAAGTTGCGGACTGGGGCAGTTTCAACCCGTTGAATTATCGAAGACACGCTGATTAAGGGCTAGCTTCAGTGCACCCGCTTTGCTAACTGCGCGGCCAAGCACCCGTAGCTCAGCTGGATAGAGCGCTGCCCTCCGAAGGCAGAGGCCACACGTTCGAATCGTGTCGGGTGCGCCAATCGTGATAAGCGCCGAGCATTGCCGGGCAACGGCGCTCGATAGGAATGGATGGTTTATGCGCGCGGTCTTGCACCTTGGGCGTTGAAGCGTTGAACGTGTGCAGCGAAAAGAATGCTGGGCAGTCGCTCGATCACCAAACGATAGAAATCACGCGTATCCTTTGGTTCTCCTAACTCTAGGATCCCGCTCAATTTAGAGCGCCGCGTCAATCAGTTCCAGGTCCGCGTCGCTTGGCATCCAGCCACTCGCCATTGGCCCGCCCGCGCCAAACACAGCGGCGACGATGCCTTTTTTGCCAGCCCTCTCCCATTGCGCATTCAACGCGTGAGCCATCGGATCGTCGACCGGGCCCCAGTGGACGCTGTTGTCCCCGCGGATATGGCAAAGCCACGCACCCAGCGCAGTCAGGATCGCTGGGCATTGTGTCCCTGCGGCCTGATGATGCGCCAGCGTTTCCAGCCATCGCTGCGGTATCTTTTGGCTACCATCCATCGCGATCTGGACGAGGCGGTGATTGAGTGCGGGATTTTTGAAGCGCTCGATCAGGGCATCGGCATAGGCGGAGAGATTTTGCCCCGGTGCAGGGGTGAGGCTGGTGGCCGCTTCCTCGCGCATGAGGCGGTCGATGAGCGGCGCAAGCTCCGGATCAGCAATCGCCTGATGCACAAATTCATGGCCGCGCCCCAAACCCAGATAGGCGAGCGCTGAATGCGCGCCGTTGAGCATGCGGAGTTTGGCGGTTTCATAGGCATGGACGTTGCCGGTGATCTGTGCGCCGTACTTTTCCCATGCGGGACGCGGGCCAGCGAACTTGTCTTCGATCACCCATTGGCTGAAGGGTTCGGTGATGACCGCTGCTTCGTCGCGCATCCCGAGCAGCGCTTCGATTTCTAGTCTGTCTGCATCTGTCGTTGCCGGTACAATGCGGTCGACCATCGTTGATGGGCATGTGCAATTGGCAGTGAACCAACCCATTAGATCCGGCGCTTTTTGTGTCAGATATTCGAGCATGAGCCGTTCGAGCTGCGCGCCGTTGCTCGCCAAATTGTCGCAGCTGAGCAGCGTCAGTCCGGGTAACCCTGATTCCAACCGCCGCCGGAAACCCGACGTCAGAGAGGCGAAGATCGACACTGGATCGCTCAACGCGAGGTCAAGCGAACCATCCGCCGCACGGCAATAGCCCTTCTCGGTAATCGTGAAGCTGATGATGTGTGTGTTTGGTGACGCAATGGCGGCAACAGCGGCCTCGGGGGCCTGATGCGCGGTAATGACCTGCTGGACCGCCCCGATCAACCGGACTTTGCTGCCCCGCGCAGAGCGCTCGGTCACCGTGTAAAACCCGTCCTGCGGGTTCATCTGATCTGCCACCGACGCGGATCGCAGCGACACGCCGGTGATGCCCCAGTCGTCCTCGCCCGCGTTCATCGCATCGTCCGTGTACACCGCCATGTGGGCGCGGTGGAATGCGCCAATCCCGAAATGGACGATACCGATGCCGCGCGCGTTTCGATCATAGCGCGGCTGAGCGATGCCCGCCCGAAGCGCGCCGAGGTTCGCAGCGGAGAGCTTCATAACTTGTAAGCTCTCTTTGCCAAATTATAGCTGAGGTCCGCCGCCAGTTCCGCCGCCTCCCATTCCTCCATCCGGTGTTCGACGACCAATTGGGCCAGCCAGCCGCAGTCCATCCTGCGTGCAACATCATGGCGGGCAGGGATCGACATAAAGGCGCGCGTATCATCATTGAAGCCAACGGTGTTGTAGAAGCCCGCCGTCTCAGTCGTCGCCTCGCGGAAACGGCGCATGCCTTCGGGGCTGTCATTGAACCACCAAGCCGGCCCGAGCTTCATGGCCGGGTAATGCCCAGCCAGCGGCGCGAGTTCGCGAGCATAGCTGGTCTCGTCGAGCGTAAAAACGATGAAGCTAAACCCCGGGACATTGCCATATTTGCTGAGCAACGGACGCAGCGCATGGACATATTCGCAGGGAAGCGGAATGTCGGCGCCCTTGTCGCGCCCGAAACGTTCAAAGATAGTCGTATTATGGTTGCGATAGACGCCGGGGTGAAGCTGCATGACGAGGCCGTCCGCTACGCTCATCCCTGCCATTTCAGTAAGCATTTGCGCGCGGAAGAGTTCGGCATCTTCGGCCGAAACATGCGCTTTTGTGACGCGTGCGAACAGAGCCTCGGCTTCTGTCACTGTCAGGTCAGCCGTGCGCGCGGTCGGGTGGCCATGGTCGGTCGAGGTTGCGCCCATCGATGCGAAAAACGCGCGGCGTTTGCGATGTGCAGCGAGATAGCCAGACCAGTGGAAGCAATCCTCTCCGGTCACGTTGGACAGCGCTTTCAGATTCTCGCGAAAGCCCTCAAATTCTGGGTCGACCACTGGGTCGGGACGGTAAGCGGTAATCACGCGCCCGCCCCAGCCGCCCGGTTTCTGGTTTTCGGCGCGGATGGCTTTGTGATGGCGCAAATCGTCGAGCGGGTTCTCGGTCGTCGCGATCACTTCGATATTGTAGCGGTCAAACAAAGCGCGCGGGCGGAAGGCGTCGGTGGCGAGCGTGTCGGTGATGCTGTCATAATAATGATCCGATGTTTCGGCGGAGAACTGAACGCTCAGTCCGAAACTCTCGGCAAACACCCAATCAAGCCACATCCGCGACGGCGTGCCGCGAAACAAATAATAGCGTTCCGCAAAAAGCCGCCAGCTTTCGCGCGGATCGGCTTCCGGGTTGCCAATCCCAAGTGCTTCTAGCGGCACGCCTTGCGAATAGAGCATGCGAAACACATAGTGATCAGGATGCAGCAGCAATTCGGCCGCATTGCCAAACGGCGCATCACTTGCCCACCACTCAGCGTCGGTATGGCCGTGCGGGCTGATGATCGGAAGCTTCGCAACTTCACAATAGAGCTGCTGCGCAATGCCACGGGTACCAGGGTCCGCCGGAAACAGCCGATCCGGATGAAGGGCAAGCGGTAGCGTCATGATGCGCTGGTGTAGCGGTTGCGCTTGATAGCAGCAGCCCTCCGCGCCTCCTCAATCGCCTTTTCTTCAGTGGCAAAGAGAAGGCTGTCGAGCACCGATGACAAATGGGTGCGCATGGCGGCGCGCGCGGCTTTGGGATCGCGATTGCGAAGGGCTTCCAGAATTGCGCTGTGTTCATCAACGACGGGCTTGATGTTTGCGAAGCGCGCCTTGGCGTGAAGCAAAGCGCTTTCGGGAGAGGACTTGCGCAGCTTCCACAATTCTTCGATCGACTGGTACACAGCCGTGTTGCGCGTGGCGCGAGCGATGGCGAGGTGGAATTCGCGGTCGGCCTCTTCGGTTCCGCCAGGCGTTTGATTTTCAAGCGCAATATCTTCGACCCATTTGGTCAGTTCGTCGATTTCGGCGTCACTGATCTGGGTGGCGGCCAAGGCGGCGGCTTCGCTCTCAAACAAAAG
>JBEGTP010000062.1:0-10085 GCA_041179365.1 Pseudomonadota bacterium | reverse complement strand
CGAGCGCGCAGCTTAGCGGTGCAGGGTTTATGCATTCAGAATTGGCAGGGTAAACGCGGTGTCAACCTTTGGTGAGCGCGGTCCAGATACCGCCGATTTCGCACACTTTCTCCCTGTCGCGCAAGTCAATTAAATGCGCCAGGACCGAGCGCCCTGCCGCGCCGTGGAGCCTAGGATCAACGCCCTTATACATTTCGGTGACCATGGCAGGAATAGTGCCAGTGCCGCGACCCAGCAGCCTCAGAATTTGGCCCTCGCGCTGCTTTCTATGGCCCATCATGCCGCGTGCGAGGCGCTGCGGCTTATCAACTTGCGGGCCGTGCGCTGGATAGTAAACCACATCGTCACGGTCGATCAGCCGCTGAAGGCTGCGCATATAATCGGCCATGTCACCGTCTGGCGGGCTGACGACTGTGGTTGACCATCCCATGATATGGTCCCCGGTAAAAAGCGCCTTTTCTTCCTCAAGTGCGAAGCACAGATGGTTTGACGTGTGGCCAGGCGTCGCAACGGCAGTAAGTGTCCAATCTGGGCCGGAAAGATGCTCGCCATCGCTCAAAATACGGTTTGGCTTATATGTGGCATCAAAAGAGGCGTCCGCGCGCGGGCCGTCATCCTCGATCACCAGTGGCGCACATCCAATCACGGGGGCCCCTGTTGCAGCCGCCAGCGGCGCGGCAGCCGGCGAGTGATCGCGGTGCGTGTGGGTGCACAAGATCGCGGCTATGCGCTCGCCGCCCAATATCCTGATGAGCTCCCCAACATGCGCAGGATCATCCCCCAGCGGGCCGGGGTCAATTACCGCGACTTCTTCTGTCCCCACGATGTATGTTTGTGTGCCGGTATAACTAAACGGCGAAGCATTTCGCGCAAGAACGCGACGAACGCGCGGCGTCAATTGCTCTGCAATGGCATAGGGTTCAGCAGAAAGATCGGGTGCGTTCATCGTATAATGGAGCTCCGACTAAGCCAATTCTCAAGCAAACGGTTTCCCCTGTTCGGCGACCAACCGCTTCTTACTTGTCTTTGCCGGAAACGGTAAACCGCCCAGTCACGCGCCCACCAGAGTCCCTTATGACACCGGGGGGGGCATCGGGGGACGCCGCGCTCGCGGAGCCGCCGCCATCGATCACCGCGCGGCCGCTTGTGAGATCGAGCACGAGGCGTCCGCCGGTCATCTGATTACGCCCCTGATTGAGCGAAACCCCGCCGACAACAGTAATGATTTTCCGGTTGAGATCATAAACGGCAAAATCGCCCCGCGCGCTTTCGCTTGGGCTTTGAACATGAACACCGCCCGATGCGTCGATACGGTTGATGTCTACCCCGCTGCCGGCCGAAGAATAGGCGATGGTCAGCCGCGACGCAGTGAGGGTTAGATCCCCCTGATGAACAACCACATTCCCCGAATAAGTTGCGCGGTCAATCCGGTCTTGAATTTCAAAACGGTCCGCCGAAATCAAGACATCGGCCTTGGCGTTATGGCCTTTGAGCGCTTGGCCAAGAGCAGGTACAGCGATGGCCGTCGCAATCGCCGATAGGAGTAAAATTTTGAATGTCTTGGTCATGATATCACCTTAAGCCTCGTTGGCTGATCCGCATATGAACGCCGCCGTCTAAAATCACGGTGCGCGATCCGAGATCGGCCTGTAGTCGACCTGCTGTAAAGCTCCCCAGCTTCAGCGCGCCCTTCACGCCGTGATCGAGGGTCAAACGCCGGGCGCCGAGATCAAGCTGCGCGCGAGCCGCGCTATATTGACCATAAGGCGTATTTCCGGAGACGCCGCCTTCGAGAACGGCAGTTCGGCCTCTCAAATCCGCTTGCATTTGTCCCGCACTGACACTGCCACGCGGTGTTTGGCCTGCGGCTGCGCCATTGCTTTGCACCGTCCGCGTGTTGATACCAATTGATACGTTTGCGAGATCAAGTCGGTAACCATCTGCTGACCTGTAGGTCACCGGGCCGATGATGCGAATGACTTGAGCCTCCATATCATATTCGGCGTCCATTGCCGTCACCGTTGAGGGGCCGTCGGGCATTTCGAGCCGTGCCGTTATGTTGTGGAGCCTCACAATCGGCTCATGCGATGTCGCTTGCACCGCCGAACCTGCGGTCAATACAAAGGCGCGTCCCAATTGGTCCTGCCCGCGGTAGACGGCTTGGGTAACTTTCAAGCGCTCTTTAGCCATTTCAACGGAGTCTTTGGCAAGCAAGAACGAAATGTCACCGTTTGATTTTGCAAGCGGGCTCGCGATCAATGATGCGGCCACAACGCCAATCGCCACCGGCAACACAAAGCGCGCCAGTCGAACGAAACGGTCATGCCCTCCAGCGGGACGGGCCCAGTAACGGCGTGCGTTGCGTTCTCTTTCGGCAAGTTCAGACATGAGCGAAAATGTCGGTCTCGGGCCATCCCATCAGATCAAGCTGCGCCCGGTGGGGCAGAAATTCAAAGCACGCTTTAGCCATTTCAGCACGACCTTCCCGTGCGAGACGAACCTCTAATATATCACGCATCCGGTGGAGGTAGCGAACATCAGACGCCGCATAATCCTTCTGCGCGTCGGAGAGTGTGTCCGCACCCCAGTCAGACGATTGTTGTTGCTTTGAAACTTCGACGCCAAGCAGCTCGCGCACCAGATCCTTCAGGCCGTGCCGATCCGTATAGGTCCGCACGAGTTTTGAGGCGATTTTTGTGCAAAAGACTGGCGCGGCCATAACGCCGAGATAGGCATGGATCGAAGCTAGGTCGAACCGCGCAAAATGATAGAGCTTGATGCGCGCCGGATCAGCAAGGACAGCTTTCAGATTAGGCGCGCCAAAATCGCTATTCGCCGCGAAACGGACGAGATGCTCATCACCGCCGCCATCTGAAATCTGCACCAAGCACAGCCTATCTCGTCCCGGAAAGAGGCCCATTGTTTCCGTATCGACCGCAACTGGCCCCGGCGCTAAAACGCCCTTGGGGAGATCTTCTTCGTGAAAGTGGATTGCCATATTACCGTTACCGTTTTCAGTCTGGCGCACCGGAAAGGATGCAAAGTGCGCCGTTTTTCGCTCGTCGAGTTATCCCCAATGCCCTGAGCGCGTCTTAGCTGCAAGGATTTCAATGAAAATGCTCGCAAAATGCTTTTTTTTGCGATAGCGTCCATGGTTGGCGTGTTGTGATTCTCGCCTCAATGTTTGTTGCCTTCGTCCGGAGCTGACATTGCACATACAAGGGTTGGGCGAGAATTCGAAGAAAGTTTTATTCGGCATGGGATTTGATAGAGGGCGCCGCGGCGAGCGCGGCGGACGTGGCCGTGACAAGCGCGACGGTTTTGGCGACGATAACTTTGACAGCGGTTTTGGTGGCGGAGGCGGTGGCGGTGACCGCTTTGGCGGCGGTGGCGGCGGCGACCGATTTGGCGGCGGCGGAGGCGGTGGTGATCGTTTCGGCGGTGGCGGTGGCGGCGCAGCTGGCGGCTTTCGTGGCCCTCCCCGAACGCAAATGCCTGCGCAAGTTGTCGGCGAAGGCTCTGGCATCGTTAAATTCTTCAACGGACAAAAGGGCTTCGGCTTTGTCACGCGTGAAGATGGCGGTGAAGACGTTTTCATTCACATTTCGGCTGTCGAGCAGGCCGGGCTGACTGGCCTTGCCGAGGGACAACCCCTTAAATTTACACTGGTTGACCGTGGTGGCCGGATTTCGGCAACGGACCTTGTGATTGACGGTGAAGTTTTGCCCGTTACGGATCGCGCGCCTCCGCGTGATCGGCCTGAACGCGGCGGCTTTGGCGGTGGTGATCGTGGCGGAGATCGAGGCGGTGCTGATCGCGGCGGCGATCGCGGTGGCGCACCGCAGCGGCAGCTGACGGGTGAGAACGGGACTGGAACGGTCAAGTTCTTCAACGCAATGAAGGGCTTTGGCTTCATCCAGCGCGATGACGGTCAGCCTGACGCTTTTGTTCACATTTCAGCCGTTGAGCGGGCTGGCATGTCGAGCCTCAATGAGGGCGACCGCCTGAAGTTTGATATTGAAGTCGATCGGCGCGGCAAGCACGCAGCAGTCAATCTTTCTTCGTCGGACTAGACGATAACGGGTCCACTGGCCCGAAACCCTTCTCCAGGCAGGAGATGAAGACCCCGGTCCATTCTATGGGCTGGGGTTTTTCTTTGGCCCCTTGCGCGCCTATTGGGTCTGCAACATTTCGCCAGTGATCGCGTAACCATCGTCGAGCCAAAGCACGACCTCGCGCGCCGCAGGGTGATTGACGCCTGCGTAACGCGCGCGCAATTTTTCCCTTCGTTCGCCCAGCCGGTCGAGGCCCGTCTCTTGAAAGCTCAGCAGATCGGCCAGCAGCATGGTCGCTAGGTCAACGCCAACGACCGCAACCGCAGCGGTCATGAACGCTTCTCCGTAGCGATATTTTTCACCTTGTGCGTAGCTCATCGGCAAGGTCAAAGCAGGGATACAACCCAATATGGCTTGCGAAGCGGGGTTGATCGCATGATGGCTCACATGCTTACCCAGGGTCTCTGGTCGCCCCGTAAAAGCGCGCAAATGCAGGTAGTTTGACATGCGTGGGCCGTCATTCACGGGGTAATTATCCCATAATGCGATCTTGCGGCCCAGCTTGCCTGCAATGTCGCCAAGATGCCCCAATGAATAGGCAGCCGAGCATACTTCTTCCCCTGTCCAATAGATCGCGATGCCAGGGTCGAGCGCTTTACCAAGCGTTTCAAGATAGGCATCGGGCCGCGCGCCGAAAACACGGTCGAGCACGGGATCATTCGAATAATAGCTGGGGCACATGAAGAACTGACTTGCCTTACTATGATCAAGGATGAAGGCGACAATCTCGGCCTGCCGTGCCGCAAGATCATCAAAGTCGCCGCGCATATCATCAAATAAGATGGCGAGATCGTCGATGCCAAAGCTATCCAGCTGCGCGAGCTTGGCTTTCAAGGCAAAACGAGCATCGGCATTAAAATCGAGATGCGCACCGTAAGGTGTCAACCCAACGCCAAAGCGAACGCCTTGGCTCCGGCAATGGCTAGAAAATTGAGTGATGTCCGCAGCGTCATCTGCGTTGTGGAGGTGCATCCAGTCTCGCCGCAACTTGCTGTCGATCTTGGGCGCATAGTGGAAGAATTTATAGCCGCGTGGCGCGAGACAACTGACAACCTCAGCGCGCTCTGACCAGCTCCATGTCCGGCCAAAATAGCCTTCGATGACCCCAAGCGAGGGTGCCGTCACAGCATTAAGTCCCGGCAAGCCACATCACGCATCATTGCCTTCATAGGCCTGAACAATTTTGCCGACGATTGGGTGGCGCACGACATCGGCGACGCCAAAGCGGACCGTCGCAATGCGGTCAATGCCGTCAAGGCGGCCGACCGCGTCGGCCAAGCCTGATTTGGTTGGATCCGGAAGATCAATTTGCTTTGGATCGCCGCACACGACCATCCGGCTATTTTCGCCAAACCGGGTGAGGAACATCTTCATCTGCGCAGGCGATGTATTCTGCGCTTCGTCGAGAATGATAAAACTATCAGCAAGGGTCCGCCCGCGCATGAAGGCGATCGGCGCGATTTCAATTTCACCGCTGGCGATGCGCCGCTCAACCTGTTCGGCAGGGAGACAATCATAAAGCGCATCGTACAGCGGTCGCAAATAGGGATCGACCTTTTCCTTCATATCCCCCGGCAGAAATCCAAGCCGTTCGCCCGCCTCAACTGCGGGCCGAGAGAGGATCAGACGGTCAACACTGCCAGTAATCAGCTGCGAAACCGCCTGTGCGACGGCAAGGTAAGTTTTGCCCGTTCCTGCAGGACCTAAGGCAAAAATCACATCATTGGTCGCCAGCGCTTGCATATAGCGAATTTGCATCGCTGTTCGCGGAACGATTGTTTTTTTGCGGGTGCGGATCATGACCGCATCAGGATCATGTCGCTGCGCCTTTATGATGCCTTCGAGCGTTGGCTCCGTTGACATCGCAATGATGCCTGCGAGCGTGCCGCTATCAATGTCTTCGCCCTTCGCAATACGATTGTAGAGCCCGGTGAGAACATCGCGGGCGCGGGCGGTCGAATCTGCTTCTCCTTCAATATGAAGGCGATTGCCACGTGCGGCGATGAAGACGCCAAGGCTGTTTTCAATGGCAACCAGATTTTGATCAAACTCACCAAATAACCGACCCAGCAATTGGGGCTTTTCAAACACGACCTCTATCCGAGCACGGTCGCCCGATTGGGCCGGAACGGTTTTACGCGACATGGATCTCCTTGCGGGTCGAGACTCCTGCGAGGCTATTCCCGCCAGCAGACTCGATCTCTACGGCAATCATATCACCGATTTTATTTTCGTCTGCAAAAACATGGACGGATTGGAGCCAGGGTGACTTACCGATCAATTGCCCTGGAAGTTTGCCCTTTCGCTCGAGGAGGATCGATGTTGTCTTGCCCACTATGGCTTCGTTAAACGCCCTTTGCTGGGTATTGATGAGTGCCTGAAGGCGCTGCAAGCGTTCATCCATCACAGCTGCCGAGATTTGCCCCTCCATAGTCGCAGCCGGTGTGCCCGGGCGCGGCGAATATTTGAAACTATACGCCATCGCATAATGAGCGCGTTCGATCAGGCGCAGTGTATCCGCAAACTCAGCCTCAGTTTCGCCTGGGAAGCCTACGATAAAATCACCAGACAGTGCGATGTCGGGCCGCACCGCGCGCACCCTCTCGATCACGCGAAGATAAGACTCCGCTGTATGGCTGCGGTTCATCGCCTTTAAGACCCGGTCGTTCCCGGACTGCACGGGCAGATGGAGGAACGGCATCAGGCTTTCGACATCGCCGTGAGCCGCGATTAGACCCTCAGTCATATCATTGGGATGGCTGGTCATATAACGAATGCGCTGGAGCCCGGGAATTGCATCAAGCGCGCGGATCAGGCTCCCGAGCTCTTCTTCCCCCTCACCCCAAGCATTCACATTTTGCCCAACGAGTGTGATTTCCTTTGCGCCTGCATCCACAAGAGCGCGCGCTTCATCGAGGATGGCCGCTTTCGACCGGCTGATTTCAGCGCCTCGGGTGTAGGGAACCACGCAATAGGTACAAAATTTGTCGCATCCTTCTTGCACAGTGAGGAACGCCGAAGGGCCAACTTTTCGCCGCGCGGGTAAGGCTGAAAACTTGTCAAGGCCGGGGAGATCAAGATCAATGGCGCGTTCGCCTCGTGCGGCCTGCGCCACCAGCTTAGGGAGGTTGTGATACGCCTGCGGCCCCACCACAATGTCGACTTCACGCGCGCGGCGGGGAATTTCGGCTCCTTCGGCCTGCGCTATGCATCCCGCGACGGCGATCATCGGTCGGCTACCGTCTTCACGCTTCAGGCGGCCAATATCGGAATAGACCTTATCAACCGCCTTTTCGCGAATATGACACGTGTTAAGAATGACAAGATCAGCGTCGCCCTCGGTTGCCGAGACCATCCCTTCACTGCCCAGCATTTCAGACATGCGTTCGCCGTCATACACGTTCATCTGGCAGCCAAATGATTTAACATGGAAGGATTTTGGCGGTGGCTGGTTGGGAAGTCGACTCATGCAGGCGCTATAAGGCCGCATACGAAAAAGCGGGAGCCTAAAACAACCTGTCTTCGTTTCGGTCAGTAAACCCAAGTGCTGCGGCGATCCGGTCTCGGCTGTGCGCCGTGATCGCCTTGCGGTCATCAAAGTCAGCATGGTCAAGCGGGTCAAGAAAATGGAGCGTGACGGGGATCGTTGCAGACAGGCTCATGATCCTGAGCGCATTTTTGCCAACGGACTCGCGGTCCGTCCAAGCGATGCTCTTCGCAAGCGACCCATAGTCAATGGCAATGGGTTGGATCGAGATGCCTTCTGGCGCAGGGACGACAGCCGCCAAAAGCGACGAGCGAAAGGGCAGAAGCTCATCCCCGGAAGCGGTCGTGCCTTCAGGAAAAAGCGTTATGGGACGCCCCGCGACGAGCGCCGCTTGAAGCGCGGCGGCCTGATGCTTTGCCTCAAGGGCATTTTCGCGCTTCACATAAACGGTGTCATGCTGATCAGCGAGCCAGCCGAACACGGGCCAACTTTCCATATCAGCCTTGGCAACAAACGCCGTACCGGTTTCTCCAGACAATATGAGGATATCGAGCCAGCTGAGATGATTAGCGATGTAAAGGACATTGTGGCGCACCGGGCAGCCTGTAATCGTTACCCGCGCGCCAGCGGTCCACCCCGAAGCCCGCAAGAAGAACTGAGCAAAGGGGGAACGATGGTTAAAGAGCCGCCAGACCATATGCGGCAGAATGATGACGCCCAAAATGAAGCAGATGACCGCGACACGCACCCAAGCACGGGGATGAACGCGCTCAGTTCTTTCGGCCAAGGGCCACGCCGTAAAGTTCCATCCGGTGATCAACGAGCCGATAGCCAAGCTTTTCAGCGATCTGCCGCTGCAAGGCTTCGAGTTCAGGATCAACAAACTCAATAACCGCGCCCGTTTCAACGTCGATCAAATGGTCATGGTGCGCTTCGGGTGCCGCCTCATAGCGCGCGCGCCCATCACCAAAATCATGTCGTTCGAGAATACCAGCCTCTTCAAACAGGCGAACGGTCCGATATACCGTTGCAATCGATATGCCCGGGTCAATTGCCGAAGAGCGAACATGCAACGCTTCTACATCAGGGTGATCAACGGCGTCGCTCAGAACTCGTGCGATCACGCGGCGCTGCTCCGTAATCCGCAGGCCCTTCTCCGCGCACAGCGCCTCAATATCGATCGCGCGGCTCATAAAAAAGAAATGGGGCTAGATCTATCTATCATACAGACGTCTCTAACCCCATTTTTTCAGTTCGAAAAGCCGAAGCTTACTTCTTCTTACGCGCGCCAGGCTTACGACCGAGGCCAATCTTTACAGCGAGCATGCGCCGCTGTTCAGCATAGTTCGGTGCAACCATTGGATAGTCGGCAGAAAGGCCCCATTTCGCGCGATAATCATCCGGCGTCATGCCGTAGGATGTCATCAAGTGTCGCTTGAGCATTTTGAGCTTTTTACCATCCTCAAGACAGACAATATATTCTGGCTTGATCGACGAGCGGATTGAGACCGCTGGCTCCTGCTTTACTGCCGGTGCCGATACGCCGCCGCTCAGACCAGCAAGTGCCCCGTGCACATTGCTGATGAGTGTGGGAATATCCGACACCGCAACGGAATTGTTGCTCACGTGGGCGGCGACAATGTCGGCCGTCAGCGTAATCAACGTTTCCTGCATTTCATTTTCGTCAGTCATATCAGTTTCTTTCTCGGTAGATCGTTTGCGACTCGATATTTTATAATTACGCTACAAACGGTTTCCCATCTTATCATGAAATGACCATGAAGAGGTACAGCTTTCTAACCGACATTCTTCTCCATTGTAATTGCATCACTAGGTACGCCGCACTTGCCGCGATAGTAATCTTTTCGTCGCCCGACTTGTACGAATTCCACGCTATCGTATAATTGTTTTGCCGGATTTCCTTCGCGCATTTCTAGAAAGAGTCGACGTGATCCGTTACTATGCGCCCAGTCGATCACTTTTCCCAAAATCTCTCGACCAACGCCTTGCTGTTGGGCCTGCTGTACTACGGCGATCAATAAGAGCTCAGACTCGTCCAAAACGTAGCGGCAAATGGCAAAACCGATTGCTGTGGGACCGTTTAAAGCCACGAATAATGCTGTGCCGGGAAGCGATAATAGGCCGACGCATTGCCCGCGAGTCCATGCTTCCCCAAATTCAGGATCAAAAGCGTCGGCCATGATCGGCATGACCTTCTCTAGGTCAGCGATCGTTCCGAAACGCACGTCAAAACCATTGCTCATTTTGGCAATTTCGCGTCTGGCTCGCGCCCATAAATCGGACTTGGCGATCCCTGTGTGTATGCGTTTGGCAAAAGGATGGCCCGGCCCGCCATGAGAGTTGCAGGCAAGATTTTGCTTTCGGGTGCAATGCCCCTGATTTTGTCTGGGCAATTTGTAATAATTGGCAGCCCCCCAACCACAGTAATGGCGGCATCTGGCTCAAGCGAAGCGAGCGGAGTC
>JBEGTP010000061.1:0-2759 GCA_041179365.1 Pseudomonadota bacterium | reverse complement strand
CGCGCGCGTGACGAAGGGCTGGGATGTAACCTTGATGTTTGAGCCCGGCCGCGTGATCGTCGGCAATGCCGGCGTTTTGATGACCGAAGTGATCTGGGTAAAACCCGGCGTGATCAACCCTTATGTGATCGTCGATGCGGCGATGAACGATCTCGCGCGCCCCGCGATGTATGATGCCTGGCATGATTTTGAAGCCGTCATCCCGGACGGAGAGACCTTTACCGCAAACATCGCGGGCCCCGTGTGCGAAAGCGGCGACACGTTTGCGATGGGTCGCGAGATTGACCACGTAAAATCGGGCGATTTAGCGATCTTCCGCACGGCAGGTGCTTATGGTGCGACAATGGCCAGCATGTATAATAGTCGCGCGCTTGTGCCTGAGGTGATGGTCGATGAAAGTCGGTTTGCCATCGTCGCAGAGCGGCTTCCGCCCGAAGCCACCATTGCCGCCGAACACGTCCCCGATTGGCTGATGGATTAGGGTTGCATCGTTACGGTAAATCCGCGGGCCAGTTGATATTGGCGGGTGGATTGGCGACGACCACCCGCCGCGCGCCACAATAATCGGCAAAGGCGAAGACGGAGCGGTGCGCGGGATCAACCATCCAATCCGCGAGCGGCACGGCGAGCCCCGTGGGCCAGAGCCCGATGACGGGCTGGCTCGCCAGCACGGCAGGTCCAGGCTTCAGCGCGTCCAAATGGTCAGCGCTCAGACCAAGGGCGTCGCAGCCCGCGCTCAGAACCGCGTCGAACCCGTGTGCCTTAGCATAGGCCAGCGCGCCCGCGATGCCGCCCAAAGGACCCTGAGCCGGAGCGGGATGATCAGGAATAGAGGCGAGGTTGGGCCATGTTCGGCCAACGATGACGACGGTGTCGGCAACAGCGCTGAGCGCTCCTACGACATGATCGATGAGCGCCTTGCCCGCCACCAACGCTGCGCCCTTGTCACTGCCAAACCGCCGCGCTTGCCCGCCTGCAACGATCGCGCCGAGCACTTTCACCCCGTGATGCCAAAACTGGCCTTCAACCCGTCCACAACAAATTGCGCCGCGAGCGCTGCGAGCACAACGCCGAGTATGCGCGTAATCATCGCCTCAATCTTATAGCCGAGCATCTTCATCAATGGCCCCGCTGCAACCATTGACGCAAAATTCACGATCAACACAGCGGCAAGTGCACCGAGCACCATCAACGCCTCTTCAAAGCTTTTGCTCCGCGCTGTCATAAGCATCACCGATGCAATCGAGCCCGGCCCGGCAATCATGGGTATCGCCATCGGAAAAACAGAAATATCCTCATGCTCAGGATGCGCCTTTACATCTTCAGCACGGTTCGTGCGGCGCTCAGTGCGCTTTTCAAAGACCATTTCGAGCGCGATCAAAAAAAGCATGATGCCGCCCGCGATGCGAAAACTGTCAAGGCTGACCCCCATCGCGCCGAGCAACCGCTGCCCAAGCATGGCAAAGAACAGCAGGATAGACGCCGCAACAAGCGTTGAGCGCACCGCCATCGTTCGCTGATGCTGTGGTGATGTTCCCGCTGTCAGGCCCGCAAAAATGGGCGCGCAGCCCGGCGGGTCAATGACGACGAAAAAAGTCACAAGGGCCGAGATGAAGAGCGCGCTCAAAAGCGCTTGTCCTGCTCCATCCCCCGCCGCATCCGCGCGGCTTGGAGTGTATTGTGCAGCAAACACGCAATCGTCATCGGGCCAACGCCGCCAGGAACCGGCGTGATCGATGAAGCGACCTCTGCGCAGCCGGCATAATCCACATCGCCGACAAGGCGTGTTTTGCCGTCCGCAGCCGGAACGCGGTTGATCCCTACGTCAATCACGCACGCACCTGGCTTGATCCAATCTGCCTTGACCATTTCAGCGCGCCCCACGGCGGCGACAACAATATCAGCGCGGCGAACGACAGCGGCGAGGTTTTGCGTGCGACTATGTGCCATTGTAACGGTGCAATTGGCAGCAAGCAAAAGTTGCGCAACGGGCTTGCCGACGAGAATTGAGCGCCCGATGACAACCGCATCCTTGCCCGAAATGTCCGCCCCCAAAACATCCTTGATCAGCATCATGCAGCCCAGCGGCGTGCAGCTCACATGGCCCGGTAAACCCGCGACGAGCCGCCCCGCACTCACCACGTGGAGACCATCGACATCTTTGTCAGGGTCAATTGCGCTGATCACCGCGAGCTCGTCAAGATGCGCTGGGAGCGGCAGCTGAACGAGGATGCCGTCAACGCGGTCATCGGCATTGAGCGCGGACACGAGCGCCACAAGCGCCTCTTGCGCCGTGTCAGCGGGCAAGCGGTGCGCAAAGCTCTCCATGCCGACTTCGACCGTCAATTTCTCTTTGCTGCGCACATAGACCGCGCTCGCGGGATCTTCGCCAACCAAAACAACGGCGAGGCCGGGCGTGGCGCCAGCCTCGGCTTTAAACGCGGCGACGCCTTCGGCGATCTTTGCGCGCAGGGTGGTGGCATAGGCCTTTCCGTCAATCATCTTGGCGGTCATCGCATCGTCTCCATTTGGACGGGATTAAAGATAGTAGGAATTCACAAGCTGCGAGAGGCCCATGTCCGCAACCGCGAGACCCAGAAGGAGAACCATGGGCGAGAGATCAAGCGCCCCCGTATCGGGCATCATCCGCCGGATCGGACGGTAAATAGGGGCCAAAAGCCGCTCAAGGACATCCCACAGTGTCCGCACAAAATCATTATGCGTGTTGATGATGTTGAACGAGATCAAAAGCGAGAGAA
>JBEGTP010000060.1:0-9818 GCA_041179365.1 Pseudomonadota bacterium | reverse complement strand
CGTGATGCCCTTGTCGAAGGCGTGCGGAGTCACGGCCTTTCGCTATTGCCGTGGGGGCAAGCGGCTGATCGCTTGCGCCAACGCGCAGCTTTTGCAGGCGTGACAGGGCTCGACGATGCCGCGCTCTGCGAGACGCTCGACCTCTGGCTCGCGCCGCTCGTTGCGGGCAAGCGGCGGCTTTCTGAAATTGATGCAGGCGCGCTCCATCTCGCTTTGACCGGTCTGATGGGCTGGGACGCGCAAAAAAGGATCGAACGCCTAGCACCAGCCGACTTTCGTTCGCCTGCAGGAACGACGCACCCGATCGATTACGGGGCCGAAGCCGGACCAACGGTTGTGCTCAGGGTGCAAGCCTTATTCGGGATTGCTGTGCATCCCTGCGTTGGTGAAAATCAGGTGCCGCTCGTCCTCAGCTTAACCTCACCCCCCGGGAGGCCAATCCAAACAACGCGCGACTTGCCCGGTTTTTGGGCTGGTAGCTGGGCCGATGTGGCAAAGGAAATGCGCGGGCGTTACCCCAAACATAATTGGCCCGAGGATCCCTCAGGCGCGGTGGCCAGTTTGAAGACAAAGAAGGCCCTTGCCCGAAAGCCGTGAATCAGAGAAAGACGCTTGCATGACAAACGCACGTATCATCCAGAAATCAAAAAATGCCATGCAATCGGGCCGCGCTGGCACAGGGGAATGGTCGCTCGAATTTGAGCCGGGCGCGGCACAGCGTGCTGATCCGCTCATGGGCTGGGCTGGGTCTGCCGATACGACGCGGCAAGTGTCGCTGAAGTTTGAAACGCTCGATGCAGCAAAAGCCTATGCTGACAAACGCGGAATCGTTTATCATATCGTGCCCGCAGCGCCCAAAGTGCTGAAGCTTCAGGCCTATGCCGATAATTTCAAATAAGCAGCGCGCCGAGGAGCGTGAGCAGTTTTACGTCCATTGCGCAGCCCTCGGCGCGCTTCGCCGTAATAAACGCGCTCACGGCGTTCAGGGCAACGCGGTGAACAATGATGTTCTCATCCTCAACGCCGCCACCTTCGCTCACTTTCATGAGTTCGCGCGCCTTCACGAAATAAAAGCTTTCACTCACCATTCCCGGTGAGGAGTAAAAATCTCCAACGATTTCAATGCGCCCCGCGCGGTAGCCGGTTTCCTCTTCGAGCTCGCGCGCAGCGGCACTCTCAATCGATTCGCCTTCGCTTTCGTCGCCGATTAAGCCTGCGGGAAGTTCAAGGCAGGCGCAGCCGAGCGGGACGCGGAATTGCTCCACCAGTAAGACATGGCCCTCATGAATCGCGAGGATGACTGCGGCTTTAATGCCGCGCGCGCGAGAGACATATTCCCACTGCCCGCGCGTCTTGGTGGTGATGAATTTGCCTTGCCAGACAATGCGTTCGGCGTCTTGTTCAGGTTTCAAAGCTCGATCAATCGGTCTGGCAGTTCGTTCACATCATTCTCACCGCGCGGGAAATGGGCACCAAGGATTGTGCCGACATGACCCACCGCAGCGATCATGCCCTCGGCGACACGCCCTTCGCGGACATGGGCAATCATCGCGGCCATGGCCTCGCCCCATTGTGCGTCGGGCACTTGGCCGTGGATGGCTTCGTCGGCCACGATTTCGGCCCGCTTTTCGATGAGCGAAAGATAGATGAGAATGCCCGTGCGTCCGGCAGTGCGTCGTTCTGCACCAACTTTGAAGTATCGGATCGCGCGTCGGCGCACACGGCGTGATGTGACGATAGCGGGCGTAAGGGCCAGCCGCAGGGGGATCCAGTGTAACAGGAGCCGCACCACACCAAATGTCACGACGACAATCGCAAGCGCGAGCTCAAGCATTTCAGTGGGCGATGGTGCGCTGATCCAGCCGTTTGTCAAAAGCCCCAATAGCCAGCTGTAAAACCCGGGAAAGGCCGCAACAACCGCTAGCGCAAGGATCGCCGCGATGATCGACCACCAAAGCGCGACATCAAGATAACGATCAGAATGATCAGCGACGATTGTGACAATCTCGCCCGAGGTGCCGTGCTCTGCGGCTTGAACCGCGGCACTGACGCGCGCGTGATCTGCGGGGCTCATGCTTGCCATGTCAGCCATTTACCATCCCCCCGATGCGCCGCCGCCGCCAAAGGAGCCGCCCCCGCCGGAGAACCCGCCGCCGCCACCAAAGCCGCCGCCTGATCCCCAGGACGATCCACCACCGCCGCCCCAATCATTGCCACCGCCCCAGATAATCACAGGACCGCTGCCATAGCGCCTGCCCCGTCCACCGCGCCCAAAGAGGCCGCGAATCATGGGCAAGATGAAGAAGAGAAAGATGAAGAGCCAAAAGATGACGGCACCAATATCAGGGCTATCTTTGGTATTTTGTGCAGAAATTTGCTTGGCCCGCGCAATGGCCTGATCCGGCGGCAGCTTCAATTGGCTTATGAGGGCATCGGTTCCGGCGTTGAGCGCGCCAGTCATGTCGCCAGCGCGCAAACGCGGTGTCATAATTCCGTTTGCAATGACACTGGCGAGCGCATCGGTAATGATCGGCTCTAGGCCGTAACCCACTTCGATGCGGGGGCCGCGATGGCCGGCCGGTTCATTGGGCGCTAGGAAGAGAACAAGGCCATTGTTTTTCCCCTTTTCACCAATGCCCCAAGCGCGGCCGAGCTTATAGCCATAATCGTCGAGCCCATAGCCCTGCAGATCGGGAATTGTGGCAATAACTACCTGCCGCCCTGTGCTGTCTTCGAGTGCCTTGAGCTTGGCCTCAAGCGCAGGCTCATCGGCATCTGGAATGATGTTTGCCGCGTCGACAACCCGGTGCCCGGCGAGAGGCGGAAATGTTTGTGCCTGCGCTGAAAGTGCAGACAAGCCAAGCAACGCGCTTAGCAGCCAAACAAGGGCACGCCCCGTTGACTGAAAGGACCCCGCGCTCCCCGAAAAAATTTCAGGGAGACGGATGTTGATGCCCATCGCCTGTCCTCAGAACTTTACCGCCGGCGCATGATCGGCATTGGGCGTGGTGGCCTTGAAGGTTTCCATTGGCTTTGAACCGTAGAATATCTTGGCACCAATCGCATCAGGGAAGGTCCGGATCGTCGTGTTATAAGACTGTACCGACTCGTTATAGTCTTTGATCGAGACGTTGATGCGGTTTTCTGTGCCTTCGAGCTGAGATTGCAGAGCGAGGAAATTTTGGTTCGATTTGAGGTCGGGATAGGCCTCAGCAGTGGCGAGCAGGCGTCCGAGCGATTGCGAAAGCGCCCCTTGCGCCTGCTGGAATGCGGCAACTTTTGCTGGATCTGACAAGTCAGCCGCTGAAACCTGGATCGACGACGCCTTGGCGCGTGCTTCGGTCACTTGCGTCAAAACCGTTGATTCCTGCTTGGCAAAGCCCTTTACGGTTTCAACCAAATTGGGAATGAGATCGGCACGGCGCTGATAGTCAGCCTGGACATTGGCCCATTTCGCCTTTGCGTTTTCTTCGGCCGTTGGAACCGAGTTGATCCCGCATCCGCTCACCGAAAGGGCAAGCACGGGAACGGCTAGGGCCGTGAAGAGGCGGGTGTTCATGGTCATGGTGTCTCGGGCTCCTGTTGAGGTCATGTGGGTGGAATGTAGGGATGACACCATGGCAGCGCAATATGCTTGCAAAATAGATTAATTCTGTCAGCGTGCCGCCGTTCAACTAACGGAGGGGAGCGTGTTATGAGTATGGGTAGTGAATTTAAGGCCTTTCTAAATCAAGGCAATGTTTTGGGCCTAGCAGTCGGCGTTATCATCGGCGGTGGCTTTGGCAAGATCATCGCATCACTGACTGATGACGTTTTGATGCCAATCGTGAGTCTGTTTACCGGCGGCATGGATTTTACCAATAAATTCATTGTCATGGGCGATGCAGCGGGCAAGGATGTTTCAACGCTTGCCGCCGCAAAGGCAGCGGGCGTCGCGGTGTTGGGATGGGGCAGCCTCATCACAGCGATCATCAATTTCGTTATTATGGCGTTTGTTGTGTTTATGATCGTGCGCCAAGCGAGCAAAGTGATGGCGATGCCAACAGCAGGACCGACTGATATCGATCTGCTGACTGAAATTCGCGACAGCCTTAAAAAATAGGCCGTCACGACGCAAAACGGAAAGGGGCTCTGGCGAATGCCGGGGCCCTTTTTGCGTCCAGCCTACGCCCGCGTTTATTCGGCTGCTTGGAGGTGCTCAGCCACGGTGTCGGCGAGGCTGCGGCCATCAAGGATGCGCGCGGTGTCATCGCGGACATCCATCATCGCGCGGCGGATTTCGCAGGTCGCTTCATCTTTGCAATCCTTGCAGCGCTTATAAGCTGTGCGGCTCACACAGGGTATCAGCGCCAGCGGCCCTTCGATCACACGGATGATATCGCCGAACGAAATCAAATGCGGCGGCTTCGCCAGAAGGAAACCGCCCTGCTTGCCGCGCGTGCTATCCACAAGGCCCGCGCCGCGCAGATCAGTCAGAATGATTTCGAGGAATTTCCGGGGCACTTGCGCCTCGCGCGCAATCCGGCTCATCGGGATCGGCGCCCCCCCTCTAGGTTCTTTTGCAAGGAGGAGCATGGCGCGAAGGCCGTAACGAGAACGCTGCGTCAACATTTAATCCCCCTATACGGAGGTGGAGTTTAAAACAACCCCTCAGCCTATGCTTTTCAGCCATTTTTGAGATGTGCTTTGATTTTGTGGCGATCAAGCGCTATGGCGGTGTCGCTGGGTTCGCCCAGCTATGGTGATAAAGTGCGGCGTGTAATAGATGCAGCGGACCCGGGGGCGGTACCCGGCGGCTCCACCAAAACCTTCGCAGTCATGCGGGGGCCTTGACGGGGCCGAACTAGGATCGACGTGTGTTGAAAAGCGCAGTTTTTGCCCGGCCTGAATGAGCCGTAAAACCGTTCAAAACCTATAAGTGCAAACGATAACGAAGCACTTGCGATTGCGGCATAACCCCAAGGCTTAACGGCCTAAGGTTATCCAAGAGAACACGGTTGGGCTGAACCGGGTAACAGAATCAGATTCCAGCGGCCTCCCCCGGAGCCGGGCAACAGAATCCGGGGGACTTTCACCTTCAACTGCCGACCCGGCGACTTCCCTTTCCAGAGCGCGCCGGGCAACAGAATCCGGGGGACTTTCACCTTCAACTGCCGACCCGGCGACTTCCCTTTCCAGAGCGCGCCGGGCAACAGAATCCGGGGGACTTTCACCTTCACTCGAGCGTTGAATTGAAACTCAGCGATAGCCGTCATTGCGAGCACAGCGAAGCAACCCAGTGGCACGGAAGGCTGGATTGCTTCGTTTCTCTTCGCTCGCAATGACGATTCTCCATTTAAGCACGTCACTCCATCGCCCTCGGCGACTTTCCCTTGCGCGCCCGCGCCGGGCAACAGAATGCCTTGGGGTCGATCGCGGCAAGGCGACTAATTATTTTTAGCCTCTTGCAAGCGTCGTGAGGCTCTAGCGGGCTTTGGGTTTGCCTTTATAGGGTTTGCCGCCGCCGCTACCAAAGGGTTTCCCCGCTCCAGCGCCAGCACCAAAGGGCTTACCGCCGCCGCCTTTAAAGGGCTTCTTTCCCCCTTCGCTTCCAAAGGATTTTCCAGCGCGGCTAGGGCCGTCTGCGCGCTTCGCGAGGGTTGGTCGCGGCTGATGGGCTGGGGGCGCACGATGGGTTGGCGCGTCGTTTCCGCGATCGCGCCTGTTCTGCTTGGCCGCTTCGCGTGGCATGCCTTCAACCTGTTCGATGCGGATACCATCTTCGGTCTCGGGGTCATCGCCCTGGGTCCGCTTGAGCGAATCCGCAAATCGCGCAACAGCAGCGCGCGGCACTTCAAACAGAGTTTCATTCCCCGTGATGCGGATCGCCCCAATTTCAGACTTTGTGATGTGGCCGCGCCGACAGAGCAGCGGCAGGATCCAGCGCGGGTCAGCATTTTGTTGCCGCCCGACATCCATGCGGAACCAGACCGTATCTTCAAAGCCGGTTCGCGGGCCATCGGACCTTTGTGGACGCGCATCAGCGTCGAGCATTTCTTCGAGCGCGGGCATCTTGGCCCGGTGCGCTTGAACGAGCGCAATCGCGATGTCCTCGGCGCTCCTCTCGGCGAGCAGACGCTGGGCGAGGGCCGTATCTTCGGCGTCAGCCTCAACGGGTTGAAGAAGCATCTGGATCAGGCGCTCACGGTCATTCCGGCGAATGTCATCGGGCGTCGGCGCGTTGATCCATTCGGCGTTGATCCGCGCTCCGCGCAGCATGCCTTCTACCCGCTTACGGCGCGGATAGGGGACGATGAGTACGGCGGTGCCCTTTTTACCAGCGCGGCCGGTTCGGCCAGACCGGTGCTGAAGTCCTTCGGCGTCGCGCGGCAGTTCAACATGGATGACCAGGCTAAGAGTCGGCAAATCAATCCCGCGCGCGGCGACATCGGTAGCCACGCAGACGCGCGCGCGGCGATCCCGCAGCGCTTGCAGCGCCGTGTTGCGCTCATTTTGGCTGTGCTCGCCCGAGAGCGCCACGACGGAGAAGCCGCGCTCTGTGAGGCTGGCGTGCAAGTGCCGCACATTGTCGCGCGTCGCGCAAAAGAGCATTGCCGACTCGGCCTCGTGAAAACGGAGCAGATTGACGACGGCGTTTTCGATGTCAGCCGGTGCAACGGTCACCGCTTGATAGCTAATGTCACCGTGACCGCGGTCTTCACCAACCGTTGAAATACGCAGCGCGTCGTTTTGATAGCGACGGGCGAGTGCAATGATCGGCTTTGGGATCGTGGCCGAGAAGAGCAGGGTTCGCCGCCCATTGGGCGTCGCATCGAGAATTTCTTCAAGGTCTTCGCGAAAGCCCATGTCGAGCATTTCATCAGCCTCATCGAGTACTGCAACACGCAGCGCCGTGAGATTGAGTGCGCCGCGTTCGAGATGATCGCGCAAACGTCCGGGCGTTCCCACGACAATGTGCGCGCCGTTTGAGAGCGAGCGCCGTTCTTTCGACGCGTCCATGCCGCCAACACATGTCGCTATGCGCGCGCCGGCCATGCCGTAAAGCCACATGAGTTCGCGGCTCACTTGGAGCGCGAGCTCGCGTGTTGGGGCGATGATGAGCGCAAGCGGTGCGGCGGCAGGGCCAGTCATGCCTGTCTCGCCCAAGACATCGGGCGCGAGAGCAAGGCCGAAAGCAACGGTCTTTCCCGAGCCAGTCTGTGCTGACACAATAAGGTCGCGGCCTTGGGCTTCGTCGGCGATAACCGCGTCTTGTACCGGCGTGAGGGCTTCATACCCGCGCTTTGTTAGCGCGTCGGCAAGAAGGGGCGGGAGAATGTCTGGGAGGGATTGAGCTGTCATCCCGGGCCCTTAGGCGGATTCGCTGGAGAAAGCGAACTTTATGCCTTGGCGGCGGTATATGGCTGGATTTGAGAGGCGGTCGGGCAGGGTCAGTTGCGCCTTCATGGCCCGCAGCCTATTCAAAATGTTTGCCAATTTGAAGGCCGCACAATGTCTGGAACGCCCGCCGCTGAATTCAGGATTGATGAAGCTCTTGTTCGCGCGCTGTTGCAGGCACAGCATCCAGACCTCGCCACGCTGCGGCTTGAGCCCGTTGAAAACGGTTGGGATAATGTCATGGTCCGGCTGGGCGACGAACTTGCGGTGCGCTTGCCGCGGCGCAAGCAATCGGTGGCCTTGCTTGTCCATGAACAGCAATGTTTGCCCGGATTAGCAGCGCGCCTTCCTTTGCCCATTCCTGTTCCAGTGCGCTCGGGCCTTCCAGGGTTTGGATACCCTTGCCCCTGGACGATCGTGCCGTGGTTCCACGGTAGGCCTGCTAATGAATCGCCACCGCACATAAATCAGGCACCCATAGTGGCTCAATTTCTGCGGGCCTTGCATCAAGACGCCCCCGCCAACGCCCCCGAAAACAACTATCGCGGTGGCCCTCTCAATGGGCGAGCAGAAGCCGTGGCGGAGCGTCTAAACAGATTAAAGCCAGTCTTGGGCGAGATTGCACCGCTGATTGAGCGCGCTTGGTGCGCTGGGCTTGGCGCGCCTGCCGCTGAAAAACGCAGCTGGCTCCACGGTGACCTGCATGCGCGCAATATCCTTGTTGAGGCGGGACGTATTTGTGCGATCATTGATTGGGGCGACATTACATCGGGCGACGTGGCAACCGATCTTGCCGGGGTCTGGGCGCTCTTTGCAGATGCAGCGGCGCGGCAAGAGGCGTTGGATGCTTATGGCGCAACCAACGCTGAGAAAGTGCGTGCTCGCGCTTGGGCGATCAACTTTGGGTCCATTCTGTTAGAAACGGGTTTGGTTGATATGCCGCGCCACGCCGCCATGGGGCTTGAAACACTTCAGCGCGTGGCAAATGACTTTGCGCGGTATTGAGCCCAGCATCAATTGACACAATGGCTTTGAAATCCTATACGCCTGTCTATCACCACAGCCTTTCGGGACATGGTCTGCCGTTGCGCAGCGGGCCGTACGGATAGATTGGTTTTGGTTCCACGACGCTTGAAGCTGCCGTTTTCCGCGAAGGAGAGCGCGCGGCTTTTCGTGTTTTGGGCGCTCAGAATTTGGATTTCACGAGACGAGAGACTCAATCAAAATGGCGAAGAAATCAGCAGCAGTGACGGTCGGCCCCATCGCAGTCGCGAAAAAGCGCATCCGCAAGATGTTTGGCAATATCCACGAAGTCGCGGAAATGCCCGACCTCATCCAGGTGCAACGCGCCTCCTATGATGAATTTCTGCGGTCTGATGCGTCGATCGGCTATGTCTCGGGTCTTGAAAAGACGCTGCGGGGCGTGTTTCCGATCCGCGATTTTGCGGGCACCGCTGAGCTTGATTTCGTTACCTACGAACTTGAAGATCCTAAATTTGATACGGAAGAATGCCGTCAGCGCGGGATCACCTATGCCGCGCCGATGAAGGTGACGCTCCGTCTCATCGTCTTTGAAGTGGATAGCGAAACCGAAACGCGTTCGGTGCTCGATATTAAGGAGCAAGATGTTTACATGGGCGATATGCCGCTCATGACGCATAACGGGACGTTCGTCGTGAACGGCACCGAGCGCGTGATCGTCAGCCAGATGCACCGCTCGCCCGGTGTGCTGTTCGATCATGACCGGGGCAAGACCCACTCGTCGGGCAAATATCTCTTCGCCGCCCGCGTCATTCCGTATCGTGGTTCGTGGCTCGATTTTGAATTTGACGCCAAGGACATTGTCAACGTCCGCATCGACCGCAAGCGCAAGCTGCCTGTGACGGCGCTGCTCCTCGCGCTCGGACTGACGGGGGAAGAAATTCTCAACACCTTCTACAACCGCGTTGTCTTTGACCGTGCGGCGGACGGCTGGAAAATCCCTTACGTCTCGGAAAATTGGCGGGGTCAAAAGCCTGCGTTTGATATTGTTGATGCAGCTTCAGGCGAAGTCGTGTTTGCCGCCGGGCAGAAGATTTCGCCCCGTGCTGCAACCAAATCCGAAAAGGATGGCCTCAAGACTCTTCTGATCCCGACCGAGGAAGTCTTTGGCCGCTATTCGGCTTATGACCTTGTGAACGAGGCAACGGGCCAGATTTACATTGAAGCGGGCGATGAAGTGACCGCCGAGAATCTTGAAGAGCTCGATAAAGCGGGCGTGGACCGGCTCGAACTGCTCGACATCGATCATGTCAACACAGGGCCCTGGATTCGTAACACGCTCAAAGTCGACAAGAGCGAAGACCGCGACATGGCGCTCGACGCGATCTACCGCGTCATGCGCCCGGGCGAACCGCCAACACGCGAAACCGCTGAGGCCCTGTTCTTCGGCCTGTTCTTTG
>JBEGTP010000059.1:0-7179 GCA_041179365.1 Pseudomonadota bacterium | reverse complement strand
CAAGGTTCTCGTAATATCCGTTGAGTCTGACTGCGGCGGTCTCGCTGAGCGCGATGTTGCCATCGGTGGCAAGCGACCCGTCTCCAAAGCTGTTGAGCGCGGCATAGGCCACACCAAAATTTTCGCCGCCGCGCGCTTCCTTGGTGACACGATTGAGAACGCCGCCGCCGCCACCACGACCAAAGATCATCGCGTTGGGCCCCTTCAAAACTTCAACGCGTGCAATGTTGTAAAAGCTTCTGAAATATTGAAAATCATCGCGCAGGCCGTTGATGAAGAAATCGGCGGTTGAAGCGTTGCCGCGCAGCGTAATCTGATCGCGGTGGCCTTCGCCTTGTCCGGCTGAAACGCCCGGCACGTGGCGGACAAGATCGCTAACAGAGACAATGGCTTCGTCGCGGATCTGACTTTCGGAAAGGACGCTGATCGCCTGGGGGACGTCGATTATTGGCGTTTTCGTTTTCGTTCCGCTCACGGTTTCAGCGACGCCTAACGCATCGCGGCGCCCCGTCACAATGATGGGTGCGTTGTCTTCAAAGGCATTTTCGGCAGCCGCTGCGACACCTTGCGCCTGCGAGGCCGTACAAGCGGCAGCGAAAAGGACAAAAAGCGTGCGCAAGATGAAACTCCCTTTCAATTGCGAATCATTCGCACTTCGTGTTTGTGCATTATTGCGAATAAGTCGCATTTGCAACTAATATCCTTTCTTGCTCGCGCGGCGGGCATTGCTATGATCAGCCTTTGAGGAAAAAATTTGGATGAAAGCGATCATTTGGCATAACCCCGCGTGCGGAACGTCTCGAAAGACGCTGGCCATTTTGCGTGATGAGGCAGCAATAGACGTCACGGTGATCGAATATCTCAAGACCCCGCCAACACGCGAAACGCTTGCTGCGCTTTTTCGCGATGCAAGCATGACGCCCCGGCAGGGACTGCGAACACGCGGGTCGCCTGCGGAGGCGCTCGGGCTCCTTGATGCTAATGGCGACACAATCCTTGACGCGATGGCGAAGGATCCGATTTTGATCGAGCGCCCACTTGTGCGCACCGAAAAGGGTGTCAGGCTTTGTCGTCCACAAGACCTTGTGCGCGAGATCCTGTGAGGACGAGGGGGTGCACGACATTTTAAAGTGGACATGTTTTGCCAGCCGCCCTGCTTGGCTTGGTCGGCCAGCTTGGGCGACACGTCGGGTTGTGAGGCGGGAGCGATGAAGGCTCAAAGCGCCTCTAGATCATTTCGGTTCTTCACTCTGTCGGCAGGACACGCTCATCAGCAGGGCTTGGAAATGCTCAGGAAAGCGGCTCTCATTTGACGCCGGCCCCGCTCGATCTCGATCTGCTGTTAAAGGCCTATGCGGCGGGCATCTTTCCGATGGCCGATGAGCGGCACGCTGACGAGGTATATTGGGTTGAGCCACAGAAACGCGGAATCCTTCCACTGGGTGGCTTTCACCTGTCGCGCTCGCTCGCCAAATCGCTCAAATCAAATCAATATGAAACGACAGCAGACGCAGATTTCTCAGGCGTTGTAAGGGCGTGCGCCGCCTCGGTCGAAACGCGCCCATCGACTTGGATCAATGGCCAAATAGAAGAAGCCGTCACGCGGCTGCACGCTTTAGGGCGGGCTCACTCGATTGAAATCTGGGACAAAGATGTCCTTGTCGGGGGCCTTTACGGGATCGCTCTGGGCCGTGCATTCTTTGGGGAGAGCATGTTTAGCCGCGCGACCGATGCATCGAAATTTGCGCTGGCGCACCTCGTCGCACGGTTACGCGCTGGTGGCTTTACCCTGCTCGATTGCCAGTTCATTACGCCGCATCTCGCCTCGCTTGGCGCTATTGAAATTGACCGCGAAGACTATCTGAAACGACTGGCACAGGCCCTTTCGCCCGACGAACCCGTTGGCAACTATGGGCTCTACTCGGGCTCGCCGCCGTCTTTGGGGGCAACATCGGAGTCGTGCGTCACGATGGTGTCTTTGCCCACATCAGGATGGCGCATTTGGCATTCTTTGACCCAAACGTCGTAAATGGGATGCTCAACGACGTTGAGCGACGGCGATTCTTTATAAAGCCAGCCTGAGAAATTTTTGTACCATATGTTGTCAGGTGCGCGTGTGATCACCTGCACAAAAGCCCCCGTTAGCTGCTCGGGCTCCCATGGTGCCGTCGTCTCACAGGCGCTCAGGCGCACCACAATATCCCCAATACGGATGGCTTCGCCCGGCTTCATCGTTAAATCGCGTGAGAGACCATTGCGCTTATTGAGCAAGCCGAGCGTGGCCACCCGATCTTTCATCGGCGTCACATCTTTGAAGGTGTTCGGCCCTGAAGCGATTTTTGGCGCTACAGCCGCCTTAACGGGCGCCGGGGCAGGCGCTGGCGTTTCGCTCGCTGCTTGCCAAGCCGAAACGCCTTGCCATGCAGCAGCGCCGAGCAAAAAAATGCCCCCAATAAGTGTTGCCCGCTTCATGCTGCGTCGGGGCTCCAAGCATTATAGTCGCCCGTTGCCGCCGCCCGCACGCCGCCCGCCTCAATCGATCCAGATGGTTTGTAAGCCATAGCAGTTCCTGTGAGATTAACGGTGCCGGGTTTCTCCCACGCACGCGGCGCAGGCAGCGCCTCTGCGGGCGGCAAGTCGATCGTGTGATGAAGCCAGCCATGCCACTCGGGCGGCACGCGGCTCGAATCGTTTGAGCCCTTGTAAATGACCCAGCGTCGGAAAATGCCATTCTCCTGCTTCTTTGCCTGGAAATAGCGATTGCCCTCAGCGTCTTGACCAATTTCTTGACCGCGCAGAGCCGTGCTGAGCGCCGTGCCAAAGGTCGCCCCCTCCCACCACGTAAAAATGTTCTTAAAGATACCCATGGATGCTCGGTTACGCGTTTGTTTCGCGACTCGCAACAGGGCAGTAGCAGCGCAGCTTACCAGCTGACATGATCGCCTTCGCCAATGTTGCGCTTTTGCGTTTCTCCGCCGCCTATTTCAAGGACAGCCGCCACGGCTTCTCCCGAGGCAATCGGCAGATCAGAGTTTGGTTCGGTATTGGCGGCGATTTGCGCGATCGTGCCGTCTTTCCGGATGAACACCATGTCGAGCGGAATGAACGTATTGTGCATCCAAAAACTCGCTGTCTGCGGCGGATCATAAGGAAAGATCATGCCGCGATCAGGCGCAAGCGATTCTCGAAACATCAGCCCGCGGGCTTGCTCTTCACGTGTCCGCGCGACTTCAACGGTAAAAATATGCGCCGCGCCGCTGGCTGTCTTTATTGTCAAGCGCTTCTCTTTGTCGTTCGCGCTGCAACTGGACAAGATGAGAAAAAGCACAATTGCTGTGCGGACCCGAAATGTCACGGACGCTTAACCTCGATGGCTATCAATCCCCGCTGGCTCGGGGCGATTCGCGCTTCATAATGATCGCCGGGCATTATTTCTACGGCGGCGGCGCTGCGCATCGTTTCCATGTGCACAAATATATCGGTTTCATCACCGGGTCGTTGAAAAAAGCCAAAGCCCTTAAAGCGGTTGAACCATTTGACAATGACCGGCTCAAAATCTGCCACATCGCCCGTTAAATCCGTAGGATTTGTCCGCATAGCACGCTTGGGACCGATCAAGTCGATATCGGGGCCAACGGCGCTTGAGAGATCAAAACTGATGACGCGCGACGCCTGAAGCCCGCGCTTGCCTTGAACGGCCTCGCATTCCACCTTGGAACCTTCGGGAAGCATGCGCCTTCCGTGCTCCCTCAGGGTGGAAAAATGCAAGAGTACATCACCAAGCTCAGGCGTTTCAGGAATAATGAACCCAAATCCGCGTGTCGCGTCAAACCATTTGACGACGCCAATGACATGCTGAGTGCCCGCGTTGGCAGATCCGGCCTCTAATTGGGTCCCCCCGACGCCTTCATTGCCATGACCGATCTGATGGGGCTCCCCATCGTTCGGCATTCCTCCCATTCTGCACCTCAAGAAACTCTGCGCTGATTCAAAACGGAATCAACAATTCAGTGCCAAGACGCTGCACTCCTTTAACAAATAGCACAAAGACTTAAAACTAGCTAATCGTCTTGGACGAACTCAACGTTTGGTTCAAGAATTTCGCACGCAATCCGGAAATCATGGCCAGCCCGGCACATCATCGCCATTTGCCGCTTGCGAACCGCTGGATCTGGCCGCGCTTCTGCATACGGCCCGATGCGTTTTCGGCGCGCAAATACATGCGCCGAAGCCAGAGCCTGCTCATAATTTTGCCCCTCGTCGACTCTAACCGCAGCATTGACCAAGTCTTCGCTCAATCCGGCCTGCCAGAGAGTTTGACGGATGCGCCGGTCGCCCATGCCGCGACGCCGCAAGCCCTCGGTCCTCATCGTCGCAAAAGCTTCGTCGTCAACCAATTTCAGTTCAGCCATGCGCGCAACGATTGATGGAATATCGGGCGGAGACGCGCCGCTCCAATCCGCCCTGCTGAGCTTGCGCTCCAGATAGCGCGCCAACTTGGTCTGTGTGGTTGCAAATCGGGCAGCATAATGGAAAGCAAGGGCCTTGAGACGCTCAGCATCCATTGGCGCTTTTCGGGCGTTTTCGCCTTTGTGATGCCGATTTGATTGCATATGGCCCAATTTGTGCCACAGTCGGCCTCAATTGGGAATGTCAGTTACGTGCATTCTGTCATGCGCGCGGAAGCGTCAGGCCGATCTTGTATAAAATTAATGTGCCAGGCGGTCGCTCAAGGGTCCGGGAGAAACAAGCGTGAATGAACTGTCGCGAATCGACAAGAGCCAAAATGCGCCAAACATCCTTACGCCAACGCCAACCGAAGATGCCTTGCCGCGTCGCCTTTCTGACTTTGACTTGGTGGGGGACGCGCTCGACTATGCCGCGCTCGGTGTCCGTGGGCTCAACTTTCATGACCCTCGCGGCAATTTGGCGCGACGCTATCCTTATTCTGAATTGCGCGACGACGCAGTGCGCGCGGCCCACCGCCTAATGGCGCACGGTATCCACGTGGGAGACCGCGTGGCACTGGTGGCTGAGACATGTCCTGCATTTGCTGCACTCTTTTTTGGCATTATTTACGCGGGTGCTTGGCCCGTCCCTTTGCCTCTGCCGACGAGTTTTGGCGGGCGCGAGTCCTATGTCGATCAGCTTGCGGTGCAGTTGCAGAGCAGCGACCCGCGCATGCTGATTTATCCCGTCGAACTTGCAGACATGGCAGCTGAAGCGGCCCGCAGGGAAAATATAGAGGGTTTAGACTGGGAAAGTTTTGATACATTTCCCGCGCCAGAAGCGGTTTTGCCGAACGCGAAGCCAGACGACATCGCGTACCTGCAATACTCCAGCGGGTCGACGCGCTTTCCGCACGGTGTGGCTGTGACGCACCGCGCTTTGCTCAACAATTTGGCGGCGCATTCGCACGGCATGGAGGTCTGTGAAACAGACCGATGCGTATCTTGGTTGCCTTGGTATCATGATATGGGCCTTGTCGGCTGTCTTTTGTCACCCGTGGCAAATCAAGTGTCAGCTGATTACTTAAAAACGGAAGATTTTGCGCGGCGTCCGCTTGCTTGGCTTGATCTTATCACCCGAAACAGCGGCACAACGCTCAGCTATTCCCCTACTTTTGGCTATGACATTTGCGCCCGGCGCATTTCGAGTCAGACCAAGGCATCGGAACGGTTTGATCTTTCGCGCTGGCGCGTCGCGGGGAATGGCGCCGATATGATTCGGCCTGATGTGATGCAGAGTTTTGTCGATGCCTTCGCCGACACTGGGTTTCGCGCGTCGGCTTTCTTGCCGAGTTACGGCCTCGCTGAAGCGACTTTGGCGGTGTCGATCATGCCGCCAGGCGAGGGTATTATCGTTGAACTTGTTGAGGAGACCGCGCTTTCGGGCGGGATCGCTTCGCAGGGCAGGCCTCAGCGTTTTCGCGCCATTGTCAATTGCGGCAAGCCGTGTCGTGATATGCGCGTGGAAATTCGGAGTGATACAGGCGCGCCGCTTGAGGGGCGTGCGATTGGTCAGATTTGGGCCTCTGGTCCGTCGATCATGCACAGCTATTTTCGCGATGAAGAGGCAACGAGCGCGTGTCTCCAAGATGGATGGCTCAATACGGGCGACATGGGATATATGTCAGAGGGGTATATCTATGTCGTTGGGCGCGCCAAAGATATGATCATCATCAATGGCAAAAATCATTGGCCGCAGGACATTGAGTGGGCGGTCGAACAGTTACCGGGCTTTAAGCAGGGTGATATCGCCGCCTTCGCGATCACGGGTCCAACGGGCGAGGAATTGCCAGCTGTTCTCGTGCATTGCCGCACAACCGATGATGGCGAGCGGGTTCGCCTCTATGCTGCGATTCGCGAAAAAGTCCGTTCGATCACAGGGATGCAGTGCCAAGTGGAGCTCGTTCCGCCGCGCACACTGCCAAGAACGAGTTCGGGCAAGCTCAGCCGCGCCAAAGCGCGGAGCATGTATTTGTCCGGGGATATTCAGCCTTACGCCTTTGCGGCATAAATTTTTCGCTTTGCTTACGGATCGCTAACTAATCTGCGTCTATGCAGAGCGGGTGAGAAAAAAACGACAAACACCGACCGTGGCGCCCGAAAACGCTAATTGGCTCCACATCCTAGGTTTCGGCGATCCGAAGCAGGGTGATTGGGCAAAAGTGCGCGCGGCGCAGCTGGCCGTCGTGCAGCGGTTCGCCGTCGTCCGCCTCGTTATATCAGTCCTTGCCTCGTGCATGGTCCTTGTGACGCTGCGCCCCAGCATGGCAGGCTGGATGCTTTACAGCTGGTACGGAGCGAGTTTGCTTGTGGCAGCCTGCGTCGCCTATCCCAATTTGAAAGATCGCCAATGGTCTGCCGCGCTCGCGTCAAGATCTGATTTCCACAAGGAAACGCTGCGATCCATCGTTTCGGCGCTGCCTTGGGCTGCTGCGGCAATCCTCTTCGTCCCCAAAGGGTCGCCTGAACAATTGATTGGCATTTGGACAATCGTGACGGCGGTCATGGCTGGAACGACCCTTTCGCTTTCCGCCTTACCCTTCGCAACCTCGCTGTTCATCTCAATTTGCGGCGCTGGTTTGGCCGTTGGGATGGCCATGGTAAAAATGCCGCTCATCGGCGCAAATGCCGTGGGCTACGCAACCGCGCTGATCCTCGCCTGTTTTGCAAA
>JBEGTP010000058.1:0-3745 GCA_041179365.1 Pseudomonadota bacterium | reverse complement strand
AAGATGCTCGGTCTTGAAAAGGTGAAGCTCCTCCCCGACGGCGCAGGGCTTTTCTCGCGGCGCATGGGGATGCTGATCAACAAGGATCATTTGGGCTTTGGCGACCGCTCTTGGCGTTACGCGATGGTTGTGGAGGACGGACGGGTTGTCGGTTGGTTTGAGGAACCCGGTATCAATGACGACGGATCAGACGCCGATCCATACAGTGAAAGTGCGCCCGATAAAGTCCTCGCCTGGTTACAGAGCAATGCGGGCTTACGGCGGGCGGCTTAGAGCAAAAGGCCCGCCGTCTCGTCAAATCCCGCAACAGTGTTGAGGGCTTGAACGCATGCGCCTCCTGCACCCTTGCCCAAATTGTCGAGGGCGGCGACCAAGCGGATTTGCCCGCCATCGGCACTTTGAAAAACAAAAAGGTCAAGCCGGTCGGTTCCGGCGGCGTGTTCAAGTGTGAGGTTCGCTTGGTCGAAGCCTGCGATCAATCTGACGATTAGACTGCTTGCAAAAGCCTGCTCCAAACACGCGCGGATGGCCGATGGTGACGGCGCGTCTTGCATTGCGGAGACCATCAAAGGCACGTCAACGATCATCCCGCGATACGTGCGCGCGACCGAGGGAGCGAATAGAGGCGAATGGACGAGGCCCGCGTGGCGCTGCATTTCCGCAACATGCTTGTGCGCAAGGTCGAGACCATAGGTGCGCCAGCTGGTGTCTGTTGCACCCTCTTCAAATTCAGCGATCATGGCCTTGCCGCCACCTGAATAGCCCGAAACAGCATTCACTGTTAACGGCCAGTCGCGCTGGATCAGTCCAGCATCCAGCAATGGCTTGACCAGCGCCAGAAACCCGGTGGGATAGCACCCTGGATTAGAGATCCGCTTTGCCGTGCGCAGCGCTTCTTTGCCGCCTGCAAAAATCTCGTGAAAGCCGTAAGTCCAGCCAGGCGCTGTGCGATGCGCGGTAGAGGCATCGATAATACAGGTGCGATCATTGGTGACGAGCGATACGGCTTCCACCGCTGCCGCGTCTGGCAAGCAGAGAATAGCAATATCGGCATCGTTAAGCGCTTCGCGGCGTGCGCTTAGATCTTTGCGGCGCGCTGCATCGAGGTGGATAAGACCGATCTCAGGCCGCGACCGCAGCCGCTCCGCAATCTCAAGCCCCGTCGTGCCGTGACCACCGTCAATAAAGACGCTGATGCTGCTCATTGTGACAGTCTTTTTCGCCCGGTGATGCCAACGCCTTCATGGTCCGTTTCGTAGCGACTTACCACGACGGCTAGCGGCTCAATCACCGTTTTTTCGTGAAACATATTGGCATGGACCAACGACGTGCCGTCTACCATGATGCCAATATGGCCGGGCAGGAAAATCAGATCGCCGCGACGCAAAGGAACATCGCTTGGAATATCCTGCCCCAATTGGGCGAATTGCTGGTCGGTGTCGCGCGGGGCAGCGCCGCCATTGCTCAACGCGAGCGCGATTTGGACAAGGCCTGAGCAATCGATCCCAAAGCCTGACCTGCCGCCCCAAACATAGGGAACATCAACGAGCGTCTCAGCGACTGCTGCGGCGTCCGTGAAGGACCAATCCAATGCTTTGAGGGCAATATAGCCCAAATCTGTTTTGATAAAATCGCCTTCAGCCGCGCCCTTTATGCGCGCGCCCATCGGCAAGGTCCCGCAAGTGTTGCTTTCCAGAGACGGGGCTTCGTGAAGCAAAGCTTCGCGGACGGTCACAACTGAATTTGCTTCGGCGCCCATCGGCTCAGCCAGCGCGGCCGTGTTTACATAGCCCACATAATGATCGTGACGACAATAGCCCCAAGCATAGTCACCGGCGATGTCTACCACCATGAACTCTTCGCCGAAGATTAGCTCCGAAATCTGCTTTCCCTCAGCTGCGCCTTTGTCGATCACTTTTGCTGAGGGCTGATTGCAGCACATCGGTTTTGGGCGCGCATAATGCGGCACAAAAATTTGGCCGGCGAGCGCCAGATCTGCAAGGTCACCGCGAACCGCATGAACGCGAGGATCGAGAGGAATCGATGTTCCTGAAAGGGTGAAATGGGGACGAGCAACTATGGTCATTTTCTTAGTGACGGCCAATAGCCGAGGCACCCTCCATAAAGCAATGGCGACACCGGATTTACGCCCGGTGCCGCCATTGGGCACAAATGAATGTGATTAAGGCTTAACCCTTGAGGCTGTCTGGAACATGCCCGCCATTTGCCGCGAGCTGGTTCATCACCTGCTTGTGGAGCCAAATGTTCATCGACGCTGAGTCGTTGGTGTCACCAGTGAAGCCAAGTTCAGCTGCTAATTCCTTGCGGTTGGCAAGGCTGGAATCAAGGCCGCAAAGCTTCATGACATCAACAATCGACTCGCGCCAGTTCGAGGGATAATCCACCGAAGCTGCTGCAGCCGTCATAATGGCTTCTACATCAACAGCTTGCGGGGCGGCTGGAGCGGCGGCTACGGTTGCATCGGCTTGCGGTGCAGGCGCGGCCTCGGCCTTACCGAAAATCGCATCTTTAATGGCGCTGAATATGCCCATGAGAAAAAAACTCCTTATCTATGGTTTTAGGGCGAATCGGCATGGCCGAACCCATGGATTTGCTGCTACAACGCTTTCTCGGTGGCCGCTACAGCCTTGTAGCCTGTGCCCGAATGAAGAGGAGTAGTAGAATGGATATTTTGGGACAGCTTTTGCAAGGCGCACTCGGGGGAGGCAGTCAGCAACAGGCAGACGCAGCGCCGCAAATTGATGTTGGTGGGCTCGCAAGCCAATTTGGTCTCTCGCCTGAGCAAGCGAATTCGGCTGTTGGTGCGCTGCTGCCCGCAATCTTGGGCGGGCTTCACAAAACCGAAGAAGCAGGCGGTCTCGGCAACGTGGCCGACATCGCAAATCAGATGGGCGCACCGCACGAAGATGTGGATAGCGGAAACTCCATTTTGGGTCAGATTTTTGGATCAAAAGATGTCAGTCGCCAAGTCGCAAGCCATGCTTCGGCGCAAACTGGGATTAGCGATTCGATCTTGAAAATGATGATGCCGGTTGTCGCCGGTCTCGTTGCGCAACAAGTCGCCAAAAAGATGGGCGGCGGCGTCATGGGTGGCCTTGCCGGGAGCGTTCTGGGTTCAATGCTTGGTGGCGGTGCGGCAGCAGCGGCTCCAGCTGGTGGAGGCGGTCTCGCTGATATTCTTGGCGGGCTTGCCGGATCGTTTGGCGGCGGTGGTCAACAAGCCGCCAATCCGCTGGATCAAATTCTGGGCGGTCTAACGGGGCGTTAATTCGTCTAAGGCGCTGGATACCTTGCCTTGAGCATCGCAAAGGCAGCGCGCAACCCAAGGGCTTCACCGCCCTTGGGTCGTGCTGCCTTTGCGGTTGGCCGCCAAGCAAAAGTGTCAAAATGCGCCCAAGCTGCCCCCTCGGGCACGAATTTTTGAAGAAACAGTGCGGCGGTACTCGCGCCGGCCATCCCGCCCTCGGCTGAATTCACGCAGTCTGCAATGTCAGACTTGAGCATATCCGAATAGCCCTGCCAAAGCGGCAATCGCCAACACGGATCATCTACCGCGACGCCGGCTGCGAGGAGCGCATTGGCAAGCGCATCATCATTTGAAAAGAGGGCTGGTAAATCTGGGCCCAATGCCACGCGTGCAGCGCCTGTCAGTGTCGCAAAGTCGATAATGAGTTCGGGCTTCGCGTCCCCAGCTCTGGTTAGGGCATCCGCAAGGACAAGGCGC
>JBEGTP010000057.1:0-14172 GCA_041179365.1 Pseudomonadota bacterium | reverse complement strand
TGGAATTTATGGTTGGGCCGCTATCGATGCGCTCTGTGTCTGATGGGCTGCGGGCTAATAACGCCGCTCAATTCGCACCGACTTTTAGAATTCAAACTTTGTGCCAACATAGACCGCTTGGCTATCGCGCCGCGCATCCGCCTTTGGTTCAAGCGGATCGCGCTCTGCCTTATAGCGCAGGCCCGCTGTCAAGTTGATCTTGCGCGTCAGGCGGTATGAGCCCCCGAAATCAACCGCCACGCTTGGGTTCCTATCCAGGAGCCCCGAACGCCGGCTTGTCGGTTGTTCAGACTCGAGCTGAACACGCGTCGTCAGCCGCTTGCGCGAATAGCTGACACCGACATCGGTGACGCGGCGACCGCCCTGTATCGTTCCGAGGTCAGACTGGCTCACCTCTCCCGAAAGCGCAAAGCGACGCCAGCCAACCGAAACACCAAGATTATAAGAGGCAGGCCCCACGACCACCGGAGGGGCTGCTGATGCGGACCGAATTGCGACTCGGTCCAAAGTACGCGGCGGAGCCGAAGTGCGGGCGCGTACGGCCACCGTTACCGCGCGAGTCGGGCGCTTGGTGGCGACGGGCGTTACCTGAAATAACGAGGTCCGCACGGTGCCACGCGAGAAGGCGGCAGCCAAGCGAGGATCAGCACCAGCGGGCGTAAAAACACCCGTAGAAGCGCGCATCCGCTTGTACTTTCCTGATTTTCCAGGCGCGCTATGGGCAGGCGCAAGGGCGAGAGCGAAGACAGCCAACGCCGCTCCCCCCAGTGCCCAAACTCGTTTCCCCATTCGCATCACTTGGTCTTTCAGCGCAAAGTTATACAAGTGTTCTAGCATGAATTGGGCTCATAGCCAACGCATCGCAGTCGATTGCCGCCACCCTGTTGCACAAGATCAACACTCGGCGGCGCTGCAACGTGATCCATGGCTTGCGACAATGGGAGATCGTCCTATAAAGCGGGTCTTCAATTGCTTTTTTACGAGGTATTTCAATGGCGCGTCGGCTCCTGATACTCCCCGCCCTGCTTCTCGCCACGTCATTGGCTGGATGCTCTTGGGTCAAGCAGGATCTTGCCAAGGGCGTTCCCGGTTTTGGGAGCGGTGGCAAGAGCGATAAGGACCGTTCGCAGCAAGCTGACCTTGCCGCTTCGAAGGTTACGACGATCGGCGTCAACGCTTATCTGTGGCGCGCCTCTCTCGATACGGTGTCGTTCATGCCGCTGGTGCAGGCTGACGCAAATTCCGGGGTCATCGTGACCGATTGGTACACTAATCCGAGCAATCCCGGCGAGCGGATGAAGCTTACGATTTCGATTTTGGATCAAGATCTTCGTGCCGATGCTCTGCGTGTTGCTGCCAGCCGACAGGTCCAGCAAAATGGCGTCTGGGTTGATGCCCCGGTGCAGGCGGCAACGGTCCAGAAGCTCGAAGAGATCATCCTGACGAAAGCGCGAGACCTGAGGCGCGCCGCGATCAACAGCTGATCTCTGCAACACGCCATGTCACAATCCCGCTTCAACCCGTTCAAGGCTGACGCGCACTGGCAGAAAATCTGGGAAGAAAGCGGCGTCTTTGCCGCCCCCCCAGCGTCTGACCCGCGCCCTAAATCCTATGTGCTTGAGATGTTTCCCTATCCCTCGGGGCGCATCCACATGGGGCATGTGCGCAATTACACGATGGGAGATGTGCTCGCGCGTTACAAAGCCATGACGGGGCATGCCGTGCTCCATCCCATGGGGTGGGATAGCTTTGGCATGCCCGCCGAAAATGCAGCGATGGAGAAAAAGGTTCATCCCGGCGATTGGACCCGCGCCAATATCGCGGCGATGAAAGCACAGCTCAAGCGCCTTGGCCTCGCCATCGATTGGTCGCGCGAACTTTCCACTTGCGAACCCGATTATTACGGGCAGGAACAAGCGCTCTTCCTCGATTTTTACAAGGCGGGCCTCGTCTACCGCAAGGATTCGACCGTGAATTGGGATCCGGTCGATATGACCGTGCTTGCCAATGAGCAAGTGATCGACGGTTGCGGCTGGCGCTCGGGCGCGCCGGTGGAGAAGAAGAAGCTCAACCAGTGGTTTCTCAAGATCACTGACTTTGCTGAGGATTTGCTGAGCGGGCTCGACGGGCTCGATAAATGGCCCGACAAGGTCAAGCTGATGCAGGAAAACTGGATCGGAAAATCTAAGGGCCTAAATTGCACCTTCAGCCTCATAGGCTCGGGCGAAGGCATCGACGTTTTCACGACACGGCCGGACACGCTGTACGGCGCGAGCTTTGTCGCGATTGCGGCTGATCATTCGCTAGCTGCTGAACTCGCGCAGAACGATCCGCGGCTGAAGGATTTTATAGCCGACTGCAAAAAGGGCGGGACAACAGCTGCCGAAATTGAAACCGCTGAAAAAATGGGCTTCAATACCGGGCTTAGCGTCGCTCATCCGCTCGATCCAAGCTGGCATCTGCCGGTCTATGTCGCGAATTTCGTGCTCATCGAATATGGCACTGGCGCGATCTTCGGGTGCCCGGCGCATGATCAGCGCGACCTTGATTTTGCGCGCAAATATAATCTCGCCGTTACCCGCGTTGTGGCGGAGGGCGACGATACAAGCCCGGTGTTTGACGGCGACACCGCCTACACCGGCCCTGGTACAATCGTGAATTCGCACGCGTTGAACGGCATGAGCGTTGAAGCGGCGAAAACCACGATTATTGCTCTGGCTGAACAGGACGGCTGGGGCGAAGGCCAGACGCAATACCGGTTGCGCGATTGGGGCGTTTCGCGTCAACGCTATTGGGGCACACCCATCCCTATCATTCACTGCGATTTCTGCGGCGTGATGCCCGTCCCGCGTGCGCACCTTCCGATTATTCTCCCTGAGGATGTCAGTTTTGATGTGCCAGGCAATCCGCTGGACCGCCACCCGACGTGGAAAAATGTGGCATGCCCCAATTGCAAAGAGCCCGCCCGCCGCGAGACGGACACACTGGATACGTTCGCCGATTCGAGCTGGTATTTCATTCGCTTCGCATCGCAGCCCAAAGATAAACCGTTCGACCGGGATGAGGCCGAGGCTTGGCTCCCGGTTGGCCAGTATATCGGCGGAATCGAACATGCGATCCTTCATCTGCTTTATGCAAGGTTTTGGACACGGGCGCTCGCGCATATTGGCAAGATCGGGATTGCGGAACCGTTCGAGGCGCTGTTCACACAAGGCATGGTCACGCATGAGAGCTTCAAAAGTGCCGATGGCGCTTGGCTCTCGCCAAATGAGGTCGTGATTGACGGCGGTGTGGCGACGACTTTGAGCGGCGCGCCGGTTACGCGTGGCCGCATCGAGAAAATGTCAAAATCCAAAAAGAATGTCGTCGATCCAGATCCGATGTTCGATCAATACGGCGCCGATGCGTTGCGTTGGTTCATGCTGAGCGACTCGCCGCCCGAGCGCGATCTCGAATGGTCGGAGGCCGGCATTGAAGGCACGTGGCGCTTTGTGAACCGCATTTGGCGCTTGTTTGCTTCACTCGACCTTGTGAGTTCTGAGGTCGAGAGCAATGGTCACGATATGGCCCTCGAAAAGACCCTCCACCGTTCAATTGCGGGCATTGGTACCGACATTGAAGCGCTGCATTTCAACAAGGCTGTTGCGCGGGTGCACGAGCTGGTGAATGCGATTGAAAAAGCTTCGCCTTCCGCGAGCCGCAACGCCGCAATCAAGACCCTCGCGCGCCTCATCTCCCCGATGCTCCCGCACCTCGCCGAGGAAGGCTGGGCCGAAATGGGCGGCGATGGCCTTGTTGCAACGCAGCCCTGGCCCGATCACGATCCCGCGCTGCTTGTCGACGATGAGGTGACGATTGCCGTCCAGATTAATGGCAAGCTCCGCGATACGGTGACCGTTCCAAAAACCTTTGACCGCGCTGAATTGGAGGCCGCGGCCCTTGCTTCAGACAAGGTCATTCGGTCGCTTGATGGGGCCATCCCCAAAAAGGTCATTGTCGTTCCTGGCAGGCTTGTTAACATCGTCGCATGATGCGCAGCCTTTCCCTTTGTTTTCTGCTTTTGCTCGCGGCGTGCGGCCTACAGCCGCTCTATCAAGGTGGCCTCACCAAGGGGCCAAACGCACTCCTTAACAATGTTGACGTGCCCGCGATCGAGGGAAAAGCCGGCTGGCTGATGCGCGACGAACTTACAAAGCGCTTCGGGCAGGTCCGTGGAACGCCGCGCTACCGGCTTGATGTCAGGCTCGATGACCAAATTACCGGTAATGGCGTGCGCCGCGATGATTCGGTGACGCGGGAGCGGCGCACCCTGCGCGCGCGCTATCAGCTGATCGACCTTTCGGATAATAGCGTCATTCTTGATGCCACGTCAGGATCGGATGCTGGCATTGATGTTGTCAGCTCAGAATATGCGACGGTTGCCGCGGAGAATTCAGCCTTAGAGCGATTGACTGAAATTGTTGCGGATCAGATTGTCACCAAAGTGGCCCTAAAGGCGCGCCAAAAGCGCGAACCGTGAAGGCAAGCCACTTTGAGGTCAGCAAAGCGCTCGATGCCGCAGCGCCGCACGTGCGCTTGTTTCTTCTTTATGGGCCCGATGAAGCTGGCTCCGCTGCGCTCGCCAAACGTCTCGAACGCGCGATGGGACCAGACGCAGTAAGGGTTGATCTCGAATCATCTGTGCTCAAGGCAGACCCCGCGCGGCTGGCGGACGAGGCAGCGTCCTTATCGCTCTTCGGCGACCGTCAGCACGTCCGTATTCGTCCAGCAAGCGAGGATTGTCTCCCCGCTATCGAAGCGCTCCTCGCTTTAGAGCGAAGCGAAAATCCGGTGATCGCCATCGCTGGTGCGCTCAAGCCAAGTTCGGCGCTGCTCAAACGCGCGCTGAGCGATCGTGCTGTTTTGGCGTACCAAAGTTATATGCCCGATCCAGGACAGGCCAAAGCGATTGCAAAGGCGATAGCGAGTGACCTTGGGCTGCGCTTAACAAGTGAGTGTGCAGGCTTGATTGCCGAGGCTGCGACAAATGACCGCGCGGTGATGACACAGGAGCTTGAGAAACTGGCGCTTTATCTCGATGCTGGGCCCGAACGGCCCGTTGATGTGACGCCTGATGCTGTCCGTGCGATCAGCGCGGCTGTAAACGATACAGCGCTGTCAGCCCTCGTTGGCGCCGTGACGGGTGGCCGCCCCAACATGGCAGCGGCTGCGCTCATTGAGCTCGGGCAGAGCGGCAGCACAGCGGTCGGCATGCTGCGCGCTTTGCAAAAGCGCGTGTTTCAACTCGTCGAGCTCCAAGTAGACGCTGCCAGCAGCAGACGTTCGATTGAAGACGTGATCGAGGGCAGGGGCAAGTCCATTTTTCACAAAGACAAAGGGGCAATCGAGCGCGAAGCAAAGCTTTGGGGCCCTCGGCAGCTCGCGCGTGCTGCTGAACGGCTTCTCTTGGCAGAGCGCGCCGTAAAATCTGCCGCGAATGCGGGAGACGTTCTCGCCGAAGCCGAAATGATCCGCATCAGCCGCGTCGCAGCGCGCAATCAGTAAACAGGCAGGTGCCGCGCGCCTTAAATGCCCTCGCCGCTTAGTCTTTGGCAGATCAAATCAAGTTGATCGAGCGACGAATAGCCAAGCGTCACCGAGCCGCCTTTTCCAGTGTGCGCAATGCGCACTTTGAGCCCGAGCATATCGCCCAACTGCCGTTCTAATGCGGCAAGATCAGCATCGCGCGTCGTCTCTACGCGGGCCTTTTTGGGAGCCCCAGGCTTGAAACGCTTCGCCAAGGATTCGGTTTCGCGGACCGAGAGTCGTCTGTCGATGACTTGGCGGGCGAGCCCCTCGGGATCATCGCACAAAAGCAAGGCCCGCGCGTGCCCCATCGTGATTTGTCCCGCTGCCAACCAATCATGGACGCGGACCGGCAAATGATCGCGAATGCGGATGAGGTTAGCGACGTGACTCCGTGATTTACCGACGATTTTCGCCAGCGATTCTTGGCTGTGCCCATGCTCGTGAACAAGCCTCCGGTAGGTCTCGCCCTCTTCCCAAGCGTTAAGCTGCTCGCGCTGTACATTTTCCACCAGCGCGATTTCTAGCGCGGTCTGATCATCATATTCCCTAATGATTACAGGGACTTGGTGTAGCTGTGCTCGCTGCGCAGCACGCCACCGTCGCTCGCCCGCCACGATTTGATAGCCGCCGTAAATGGCGCTAACAACGATGGGCTGCAAGACGCCGAGCGCCTTGATTGAAGCCGCCAACTCATCGAGCGGCTCGTCATCAAAATTGCGGCGGGGTTGGTTTGGCAAAGGATTGAGCTCACCGACCGCGAGCATCGTGATCCCGGGTGGTGTCGCGCTATTGGGCGTAATGGAGACAGGGACTGCCTCTGCCTGAATCTCGCCGAGCAGCGCTGAAAGGCCGCGGCCCAAACCCGTGGGACGCTTTTTGAGGGGAGGCGTCACGTCGTCAGTCATGCCGCTACTTTCAAGTGCGGAAGCCGCCCAATAACTTCGCGGGCGAGCGCCATATAGGCCTCTGACCCTGCGCAACGGTGATCATAAATGAGCGCAGGCAACCCGTGGCTCGGCGCTTCGGACAAGCGAACATTGCGCGGTATTACAGTTTCAAACACGGTTGCTCCCAAACAAGCCCGAACATCGTCAGCAACTTGATCGGTGAGCCTATTGCGCCGATCATACATCGTCAGGCCAACACCTAGAATCGAAAGTCCGGGGTTAAATTTAGCGCGAATGCGCTCGAACGTCTGCAGCAACTGACTCAACCCTTCGAGCGCAAAGAATTCGCACTGTAGCGGAACGAGCAAGGAGTGCGCGGCAACGAGGGCATTAATCGTCAGGAGGCCAAGCGAAGGCGGACAATCGACAATGCAAACGTCCCAATGGCCAACAGGCGCGGCATCAAGCGCCTTCTTGAGCCGCTCCGTTCGTTGCGGCACCTCGACAAGCTCAATCTCAGCGCCAGAAAGATCTGCAACCGCCGGCACAATATCAAGGCGCGGAATACGCGTGGCAATCGCTGCTTCCTCAATAACCGTCTCGTTCATGAGCACATCATAGGTTGAACGCACACGTTCCGCTTGGCTGACGCCAAGGCCCGTTGAGGCATTTCCTTGCGGATCAAGGTCAATCAGAAGCACCCGCCACCCCATTGCGGCCATCGCTGTCGCCAGATTGATAGCAGTCGTTGTCTTGCCAACACCGCCTTTCTGGTTTGCAATGGTGATCCGGATCATTTTTTTCCCACTCGCCTGATGCTTTGCGCCACAATAATGTTTGACTGCACGTCCGTCACACTTGGTTTCACGTGAAACGATCCTTGCCACGAACCCGCCACGCTTTCCAGCTCTTCGGTCGCACTTTGCCCCTTTGGTAGCAACCAGAGTGTCTTTTCGGTGGAAAACCTGTGGGCAAGTGCGAAAAGACGGGGCAGTGGCGCGAAGGCGCGCGCGCTGATGACCTTAACTGGGACAGTTTCAACAGTTTCAAGGCGGCATCCTTCTACCCGAACATGAGGCAAGCAAAGGCGGCTGGCCGATTCGACAAGGAAATCGATCCTTTTTCGGCGGGATTCGACAAATATGATCGGTGCATCGCGCAGAATCGCTATAATCAGGCCTGGAAAGCCCGCCCCCGTGCCGAGATCAAGCCACAATCCGTCGTGTGTAGCACCCGCGAGCAGGAGCAGCTGCGCCGAATCGGCAATATGTCGCACCCAAATATGATCCAGTGACGCTGTGCTAATCAGATTTTGCTGCTGATTTTCCGCAACGACCATCGCCCGAAACGCGTCAAGCTTTTCAAAGGTTTCACGTGAAACCGACAGTGCCTCGTGTAACCAAAGCTTGGCCTCATCGTCTGTCACGCCGCTGCGCGCTTTGCATGCACAAGGATGGCGGCCAGCGCGGCTGGTGTTATCCCGCGAATCCGTTCAGCCGCACCGAGTGTTGCTGGGCTCGCAGCGGTCAAGCGCTCAATCATTTCATTGGAGAGGCCACCGATTCGGGCATAATCAAGCGCCGCTGGAAGATGGATTCCCTCGTTCGTGCGCATGGCTTTAACCTCGACGTCCTGTCGCGCGATATAGGGTGCATAGCGGGCGTCCTCGGCCAGCTCCGCCAAAACCGCCGGTGAGGCATGCTCCAATTCAGGAGCAAGCGCTTTGACAACCGCCAGCCCCACCCCATCGAAGCGAAGCCACGCAAACAATGACAATTTTGCACCGTCGTCGCGAATCTCTCCGCCGTGCGCGACAATGTCCCGCGCGGAAACAAGGCGGCTAAGCGCAGCCCGCGCGGCAGACCGTTCGGTTTCACGTGAAACAAACCATGCGTTGCGCTCGGGCCCAACACAACCAATGGCCAAGCCCAAGGGGGTAAGGCGTGTCGCCGCATTGTCAGCGCGAAGCCTCAAGCGGTACTCGGCCCGCGCCGTTAGCATGCGGTAGGGCTCCGTGATCCCTTGCAGCACAAGATCATCGATCATGACGCCAATATAGGATGTCGCGCGGTCCAAGGTGATTTCAGGACGGCCTAGCGCTGTTGCTGCTGCATTGAGACCAGCCACAAGCCCCTGTGCCGCTGCTTCTTCATAACCCGTCGTGCCGTTAATCTGCCCCGCGCAAAAAACCTTGGGAAGCGCGCGGATCTCAAGCGTGGGGGCGAGAGCGCGTGGATCAATATGGTCATACTCAACGGCATAGCCCGGCTGGATGATGTCAACACGCTCGAGCCCTGGAATCGTGCGCAAAAAGGCAAGCTGAACATCCACAGGGAGCGACGTTGATATGCCATTGGGATAGACCAGAGGATCATCAACACCCTCAGGCTCGAGAAAGACCTGGTGGCCATCACGGTCGCCGAACCGGTGAATTTTATCTTCAATCGACGGGCAATAGCGCGGCCCTTGGCCTTCAATATCCCCAGAATAAAGCGGCGATTGATCAAGATTCGCGCGGATTACATCGTGTGTTGCTTGTGTCGTCCGGGTAATCGCGCACCAGAGCTGCGGCGCAATGCGGCCCGTCGACAGGTCCGAAAAGGTCCAATCCTCATCATCCGAAGGCTGCACATCAAGGCGCGCCCAATCAATCGTTCGGCCATCAAGGCGCGGCGGTGTTCCGGTTTTTAACCGACCCAGAGGGAGGCTCAAGGCGCGCAACTGTGCCCCTAGCGTCCCGGCGGCGGCCTCGCCGACCCTGCCACCTACAGTCTGGTCAGCGCCACAAAACATTTTTCCGTTGAGAAATGTGCCTGTCGCGAGAACAACCGATCGACTGCGTAAAGTCGTGCCGTCACCCAAAGTGAGGCCAATCGCGATCCCCTCTTCGAGCAGCAGAGCTTCGGCCTCGCCTTCGATGATTGTCAGCCCCTCTTGCGCCGCAAGAAGCTTATGGATCGCGGCTTTGAACAGCTTGCGATCGGCCTGAATGCGGGGCCCTTGCACGGCTGCACCTTTAGACGCGTTGAGCATCCGGTAATGGACGGCAGCAGCATCGGCGGCACGCGCCAAAAGTCCGTCGAGCGCGTCAACTTCGCGCACCAAATGGCCCTTGCCGAGCCCGCCAATGGCTGGATTGCACGACATCGCCCCAATCATATCACGCCGGAAGCTGACAAGCGCTGTCCGCGCGCCCATCCGCGCAGAGGCGCACGCAGCCTCACACCCTGCATGGCCGCCGCCAACTACAATGACATCAAATGCGTTCATAAGTAGTTTTTCGCTACGCTGAGCAAGGAGTTCGGTCAAAGTGTTTCACGTGGAACACTCTACTTCCCAATGCAAAATGCGCCAAACAAGGCGTCCAGCATGTCCTCGACACCCGACCGCCCGGTTAACGCATCGAGCCTATTGCGCGCGGTCCTTAAGTGTTCAGCGGTAATAAGGAGGTCATTCGCCCCGTGGGCGGCCTCAATCTCTAGTGCAACATCGCGAAGAATTGCCCGGTGTCGTGCATTAAGGGCGAGTGCGCCCGGGGTCGGCAGTAACGCTGTCGCTTGCGCGATCAGAGCACTGCGCAACAGGCCCAGCCCCGCGCCTGTGTGGGCCGAGACCGGCAAACCCGCATCCTTTACCCCTAAATCCGCCTTTGCAGCGATGAGCAGCGCGGCTGTTGGTCGTGCCTGCTCCGCGCCAAGCCAAAGAATGACATCCGCTTCAGCCAGCGCTTCGCCCGTTCGCACCATGCCAATGGCCTCGATAGCATCTCCGCTGTCATCGCGGAGGCCGGCGGTATCGATGATCAGGAGCGGGATGCCATCGATCACAACGGGGGCCTCAATCCGGTCGCGCGTTGTCCCAGCAATATCGGTCACAATGGCGGCTTGACGTCCAACTAACGCATTGAATAGGCTGGATTTTCCGGAATTCGGCGGCCCCGCCAATACCACTCGGACACCATCCCTTAGGCGCTCAGCAGGCGGGTTCCTAAGCTGTCCCTCTAGGCTCGCCAAGAGTGCGGCCAGCGCAGCGTAAACAGCCGCACCAGACCCCTCAGCAACATCATCCTCATCGCTAAAATCAAGCGCAGCTTCAACCTGTGCGCTCAAGCGCAATACCTCCTCCTGCCACTCACCGGCCAAGCGGCTAAGCCCACCCTCTGCCAAAGCGAGCGCGGCCCGTCGCTGGCCCTCGGTTTCTGCGGCCAAAAGATCGGCCAAGCCTTCGGCTTCGGCAAGATCGATTCGGCCATTTTCAAAAGCCCGCCGCGTAAACTCGCCGGCTGTGGCCGCGCGCAAACCGTCGATGGCCGCCAACGCCTCAAGCACTGCGGCTACAACCGCCCGGCCACCATGAAGGTGCAGTTCGGCAACGGGCTCCCCTGTCGCGGTCGCAGTCCCGGGGAACCACAAAGCCAACCCATCATCGAGGGTAGAACCGTCTCCACTCCGAAAACGACACCGCACAGCGCGGCGCGGCGAAAGATCCTTGCCGATCAAAAGCCTGAGTGCGTCACCAGCCCGCCTACCACTGATCCGGATGATCGCAATCCCAGCGGGAGGCAAGCCACTCGACAAGGCAAATATCGTATCCGTCACAAATCCTCTTGGCACCGATTGGTGCAAATGCGCGTTGCGCGAAGCGCCTTGAGTGTGACGATCCGCTAATGCTATTGATTGGCGCATGAACCGCACGAGCGCAATCACCAGTATCGCATCGCCTCTTGGGCGACTGGAACTAGAAGCCGATGCCGTTCATCTCCTGAGTGTGCGCATTGCACCGGATGAGCTCCGCCCGCGCGGGGAAATCGAAACGAATCATCCGATCCTAAGCGAGGCGAGCGCGCAATTGCTGCGCTGGTTTGCGGGCACACAGCACGCGTTTGATCTTCCGCTCCGTCCGCTTGGCTCACCCGAAGGAGCCCGACTCCGCGCGGCGATCAATGCCATTCCATACGGCGAGACCCGGACTTACAGCAGCCTCGGCAACGCGTGCGGAACCGCAGCACGCGCCGTCGGGCAAGCCTGTAAAACCAACGTCTACCCCATCATCATTCCCTGCCACCGGGTCACATCCGCCACAGGGCCCGAATTTTACTCGGGCGGCGAGGGGCCACGCACCAAAACATGGCTTCTTGATTTTGAATATGCAAACCTGCCTGAAAGCAAAAGGACGCGCCTGTTATGACACTGACCCAAATCGGCGATTTCACCGCCTATGTGGCGACACCCGCTGGAACACCCAAGGCCGCCATCATCGTTATCCAAGAGATTTTCGGCGTGAATGCAGGCATTCGTCAAAAATGCGATCGATGGGCACAGGCTGGCTATGTTGCGATTGCCCCTGACCTGTTCTGGCGGATGAAGCCTGCGATTGACCTCGACCCCGATGTTGAGGCCGAATTGAACGAGGCCTTTGGCTATTTTCAACGTTTTGTCGCCGAAGAGGGCTCGCTGCATGCGATCATTGACCTCGAAGCGACGATCAAATGGGCGCGCGCGCAAGGCTTTAGGAAAGTCGGCTGTGTCGGCTATTGCCTCGGCGGCTTGCTTGCCTATCTCTCCGCATGCCGAACAGACATTGATGCGTCAGTCGGTTATTACGGCGTTTCTATCAATGAAAGGATCGGTGAAAGTCACAACATCGCCCATCCGCTGATGCTTCATATCCCAACCGCTGACGGCTTCGTTGGGCCCGAGGCCCAGGCCGCGATGCACGCCGGACTCGGCGCGCACCCCAGGGTAACGCTCCATGACTATGCTGGGCTCGACCACGGGTTCGCTGCCGAAATGGGAAAACGTCGTAATGAAACCGGCGCGCAGCTTGCTGATGCGCGAACGGCAGCGTTTTTCGATGAAAACCTTTAACCCTTTAGAGCGAACAAATGAGGCTGGACATCGTTCCATCCGTCCCAGATCATCTTGCTCGCAACCCAAAAGATGACAACCAAGCCAATCCAGGCGATCCAACGATAACGCTCAATATATTTTGCAATGATGTTTGATGCGATGCCCATCAAGATGACCGACAAGATAAGGCCTAAAACAAGGATTTTTGGGTGCTCGCGTGCCGCCCCAGCAACGGCCAAAACATTATCGAGACTCATGCTGACATCGGCAAGCGCAACGCCCCAGGCGGCAGAAGCGAAGGTGCGCGAGGGGGCAACCCCAGAATGTTCATCGCCAGCAACTTCAGGCGATCCCGCGCTTTCGCCCGCATGGCGCAGTTCGCGGAGCATTTTCCAAGCGACCCAAAGGAGAAGCAATCCGCCCGCGAGCACCAGCCCGACGATCCCCATGAGCTGACTGACTAACAAGGCAAAAATGATGCGGAGCACGAGGGCTGCCGCAACCCCAATCATAATGACTTTTTTGCGATCAGCCGCGGCTAGGCCAGCCGCGAGCGCGCCGACGACAATGGCATTGTCGCCCGCGAGCACGAGATCAATCATAAGAATTTCAAAAAATGCGGTGATTGCCGCAGGATCAAGCAAGCCAGAAAAGTCCATGGCTGATCAATACCATCAGCCCGTTATCCCCGCAACTAGCGGGGCGACTTGATGCCATCCTTCCCAAATCATCTTGAGCGAGACGTAAAGGATCATCACCAAGCCAATCCACGAAATCCAGTGATAGCGCTGGATCAGCTTGGCAACGAGGTTAGCCGCCAACCCCATGAGTGTCACCGACAACGCCAAGCCAATATAGAGGACGCTCGGATGGTCCCGCGCCGTTGCAGCAACAGCCAGCACATTATCAAGGCTCATCGAAAGATCGGCGAGCGTGATTTGCACTGCTGCCTGAAAGAATGTTTTTGTGGCGGGAGGGCCTTCAATCTGCGGCGTATCGGGATCATCAGCAACGATAATTTTCGTCGGCCGAAGCTCTTTGTACATGTTGTAAGCAACCCAGAGCAGCAAGAGGCCGCCCGCGAGGATGAGGCCCGTAATCTTGAGCAATTGCGTCGCGACGAGCGCGAAACCGATCAAGAAAATCAGCGCCATGCCCACACCTAGCAGGATGACGCGCTTGCGGTCCTTCTCAGGCAAACCTGATGACAGCGTTCCCATGACAACAACATTGTCACCCGCCATCGTGAGGTCGATCATGATGACCTGCAAAAGCGTCGCGAGGCCCGCTGCGGTGAAAATATCCGCAAAATCAAACATGCGCTGGCTCCGGCGTTACTGATTCATCGAATCAAAAAAGTCATCATTGGTCTTCGAATCCTTCATCTTATCGAGCAGGAATTCCATCGCGTCGATTGTCCCCATTTGCATGAGAATACGGCGAAGCACCCACATTTTGGAGAGCTTATCCTTCTCAACGAGGAGCTCTTCCTTGCGGGTGCCCGATTTACCAACATCAAGCGCCGGGAAGATACGCTTGTCAGACACCTTGCGATCAAGAACGATTTCGGAGTTACCCGTGCCCTTAAATTCTTCAAAGATCACTTCGTCCATCCGGCTACCCGTATCGATCAGTGCCGTTGCGATGATCGAGAGGGATCCGCCTTCCTCAATGTTGCGCGCGGCACCAAAGAAACGTTTAGGACGTTGTAGCGCATTGGCATCAACACCGCCGGTCAGCACTTTGCCCGATGAAGGAACTACGGTGTTATAAGCGCGGCCAAGGCGTGTGATCGAATCGAGCAGGATGACAACATCCTTTTTGTGCTCGACCAAACGCTTTGCTTTTTCGATCACCATTTCAGCGAC
>JBEGTP010000056.1:0-10171 GCA_041179365.1 Pseudomonadota bacterium | reverse complement strand
AAGCCATGGGTCATACGCTGGCCGAGCTCGGTATCAACGTCAACTGCATGCCGGTTCTCGACGTGCGCCACGACGCGACACACAGTGCGATTGGAGACCGCGCCCTCGGGCGGGTACCGATGCAGGTCGCGGCGCTGGGGCGCGCCCTGCTCGACGGACTTGCGCAAGCGGGTGTCGCTGGCGTTCTCAAACATATGCCGGGGCAGGGGTATGCAACAGTCGATAGCCATCATGATCTCCCCCGGGTGACCTTAGATACCGCTGCGCTCATCGACGACTTTGAGCCATTTCGTTCCCTCGCGCACGCGCCGTTTGGCATGACAGCGCATGTTATTTTTGACGCGTGGGACGCGGAAAGGCCGGCCACGCTTTCACCCCATGTCGTTACATCAATCATTCGCGGCCTCATTGCATTCGAAGGGCTTTTGCTGAGCGATGATATTACAATGAATGCGCTCGCGGGCCCCATTGCTGCGCGCGCGCAGGCCTGTTTGGCGGCGGGCTGTGACCTGGTGCTCCATTGCTCGGGTGATGAAGCTGAGATGCATGCGATCTCAGACGCACTTGATGACATGCCCACGCCCCGCGCGGCCTTGCTCTCCAGCACGATGGCGCGGTATCGACCGCACTATGATGCTGATCAACTTGCGGCGAGTCTCGCCAAACGTGATCAGCTCTTAAAGGTGGCGGCGTAAATGGCGGAAAGCGCATTCGATCTTGCGTTTGAAGGCGAGATAAAAGCGGAGGATCCTGATGTCCTAACGCTTGAACTCGAGGGCTGGGAGGGGCCTCTTGATCTTCTGCTCGCTTTAGCGCGCAATCAAAAGGTCGACCTGCGGGAAATTTCAATTCTCGCTTTGGTTGAGCAATATCTCCACTTCATCAACAGCGCCCGCGCGCTCAAGCTTGAGATTGCGGCTGACTATCTCGTGATGGCAGCGTGGCTTGCCTATTTGAAATCATGCCTGCTCCTGCCGCGTGAGCCGCATGTCGATCCGAGCCCCGAAGAGCTCGCCTTGCGGCTGCAATTGCGGCTGGAACGGCTTAATGCGATGCGCGAATCGGGGGCTCGATTGCTCGCGCGTGATACAGTAGGACGCGACGTCTTTTTGCGCGGCGCACCCGAAGGTCTGCGGACCGTTCGCAAGGCGCAGTGGAATGCGCAGATTTTTGATCTTATTCAAGCCTATGGTCATATACGGGCGCGCGCGGAACCACCGATGCACATCGTGGCGCGACGCGCTGTGCTCTCGCTTGAAGAAGCGATTGCACGCGTCTCCCGGTTGATCGGTCGTGCAATCGAATGGACGGTCATTGAGCGCTTTTTGCCCGAGACCGATGACCCGCAATTTCGCAAATCGGCGATGGCATCAAGTTTCGTTGCGGCGCTGGAGCTTGCGCGGCAAGGCAAGCTTGCGCTCAAGCAGGATGAAGCTTTTGCGCCTCTTTATATCAGGAGCGCAGCATGACGGACAGCGATGACGATATGACGCGCGCCGTAGAAGCGACGCTTTTCGCCGCAGAGGAGCCCCTTAGCCCGATGGACATAAGCAGTTATGTTGGCCCGGATGTTGATGTGCGTACGGCGCTTAACGCCTTGGAGGCACTCTACAGCACCCGTGGGATAAACCTTGTTGATCGGGGCGGGAAGTGGCACTTTCAAACGGCCCCCGATATGGCGCATATTCTCAGGCGCGAGCGCACTGAAAATCGAAAGCTATCCCGCGCGGCTATCGAAACCCTGACGATCGTTGCCTATCACGAACCGGTCAGTCGCGCTGAGATTGAAGCCATTCGCGGCGTGCAAATTTCAAAGGGCACGCTCGACGTTTTGATGGAGGCGGGCTGGGTTCGCCCAGCGGGCCGAAGAGAAGCGCCAGGCCGTCCGCTCACTTATGCGACGACGACCGAATTTCTTGGGCATTTCGGCTTAAAGAGTCGCAAAGATTTGCCGAGTATAGATGATTTGCGAGCAGCGGGGCTGCTCGATCCTGTCGATCTCGCATTTGAAGCGCTTGAAATGCAAAGCGATGATGTAGATGGACTGGAAAGCGTTGACGAGAGCGAGTAAGCTGTCGCTTAGACCCGGCGCAGCAGCGCCAAAGGAGATTGATTATGGGCGGTTTAAGCATCTGGCATTGGCTGGTCGTTGGTGTTTTGGTAATGTTGCTTTTTGGCAAGGGCCGCTTTTCAGACATGATGGGCGACGTAGCCAAGGGTATCAAGAGCTTTAAAAAGGGCTTAGCCGAAGAAGATACGCCAGCACCGCGCATCGAGGGACAGGCGTCCGTTCCGCCTGTCATCGAGCCTGAAAAGCAGGCCGATACAAAGGCTTGAGCCTAACCCGCCGCTATCCGGAGTATTGTGGTGTTTGACGTTGCGCCCTCAGAATTCATGCTGGTCGCGCTGATCGCCCTTGTGGTGATTGGCCCAAAAGACCTGCCAAAAGTGATGCGCATTGTTGGCAATTGGGTTGGCAAGGCGCGGGGCATGGCCAAGCATTTTCGGTCTGGCCTCGATGAGATGATGCGCCAATCAGAGCTCGATGAGATGGAGCAAAAATGGCGCGCCGAAAATGAGAAGATTATGCGGGAAACGCCAAATATCGCGGATCTCTCGCCGACGCCGCTGATTATGCCGCCAGCGCCCGCCCCGCCAAACGGGGATAGCTAAGCCAGCATGGAAGAGCTTGACGAAACCAAAGCCCCTTTGATGGAGCATCTCATAGAGCTGCGGTCGCGGCTGTTGTGGTCCGCCGTCGCCTTTGCGCTCGCTTTTGGCGTTAGCCTTTATTTTGCGCGCCCGATATTTGCCTGGTTGGCGCAGCCTTTGCTCGATGCTGGTCAAAAAGAGATTTACCAGATCAAGGTGTTCGAGGCCTTTTTCTCGCAGATGAAGGTCGCGTTTTTTGCCGCTTTGATGATTTCCTTTCCTGTGCTCGCCACTCAAATTTGGCGCTTCGTTGCGCCGGGGCTTTATGCGAAGGAAAAGCGGGCCTTTCTTCCCTTTTTGATGATGACGCCCATATTGTTCACCGCAGGCGCGGCGCTGGCTTATTATGTGACCATCCCGGTCGCGCTAAAATTTCTGCTAGGATATGGTGGTCAGCTAGGTGGCATTACGCAAAAAACGTTGCCCGGTGTCGGGGATTATCTGGATTTCGCAACGAAATTTATTTTCGGATTTGGCCTCGCGTTTCAATTGCCCGTGCTCCTGATGCTGCTCGAGCGCGCCGGAATTTTGACCCTTGCGCAGTTGAAGTCGGGGCGTCGCTACGCAATCGTTGGCATGGCAGCGGTTTCTGCCGTTCTCACGCCGCCAGACCTTTTGTCGCAAATCTTGCTGCTGGTGCCGCTCATTTTGCTTTATGAGTTCGCGATTGTTGGCATCTGGTTCACCGGACGGAGCCGAAATGGTGCAGCAGAAGGTGAAGCTAATGCGGATCCCGCGCCTTAGATCAGCGCCCGCTAGTGGATCGCGTCACTGCCAGCATTGCCGACAGATTGGATGTCGCGGCCCAAGCCTTTGACGGTGTTGCAGGCGCTCACCATTAGCGTGCCGACAACAAGGACCGCGAGCGTAAATTTCTTGATCATGATTTGCCTCCTTGGCGAGACTCTAAAAAGAGTTCAGTGTTCGCAAAATGGCGTCTGATCCTGTCTCTAGGCTGAATGAAGCGCTCGAACGCGCTGAAATGCATGCACCTTACTTGCGCATTTTGATGAAGCGTTTCCCGGATGAGACCAGTCGATTGTCTGCGGGACGATGGGACTGCCGATTGCCGATCGTCAATCCAGACCTGCCGCTGCGGCAGGCTTTGCGCAGGGCCAAAGCACAGCAAGCTCTATCGCTTGCCATCGCCGATTTGGCTGGTCTTTTGCGCTTGGAAGATGTGGTGGAGGCGCTTTCTGGTTTTGCTGATGCCGCGCTTGATGCCGCGATTGCTGAGGCGATCAACCATTACTCTCCAGGCGAAGCGCCGCGCGGCTTTGCGGCGCTAGCGCTGGGCAAGCTTGGCAGCGGCGAGCTTAATTACAGTTCAGACATTGATCCGATCTTGCTCTTTGATCCCCTCACTTTGCCACGGCGCGCGCGCGATGATCCGGTTGAGGCGGCGGTCAGGATTGGTCGGCGCGTCGTTGAAACCCTCCAAGCGCGCGATGGCGACGGCTATGTGTTTCGGATAGACCTTCGGCTGAGACCGTCTCCCGAAATTACGCCGATTGTTGTGCCGGTTGATGCGGCTATTGGCTATTATGAGAGCCAAGCCATGCCTTGGGAGCGCGCCGCGTTTATCCGCGCACGAGCCTGTGCAGGTGATACCGCATTGGGCAACCGCTTCCTCAAGGCGATCAACCCCTTCATCTGGCGGCGCGGGCTCGACTTTACCGCAATCCGCGACATTCGCGGGATTTCCCGCCGAATCCGCAGCCATTATGCGGGGGGGCAGAATTTCGGCCCGGGCTTTGATCTCAAACGCGGGCGAGGCGGCATCCGCGAGATCGAATTTTTTGCGCAAATTCATCAGCTTATTTTCGGCGGACGCGAGCAAGCGCTCCGCAAGCCTGCGACACTTGAGGCCCTCATGGCGCTTTCCCTTGCAGGACGGATAGGTGGCGACGAAGCGCTGCAACTCGCGGAAGCCTACCGGCTTTACCGAACGATTGAGCACCGTTTGCAGATGGTGGATGACCAGCAGACGCATGCGCTGCCAAAATCCCCCGATGCGCTTGAAGGCGTGGCACAGCTGCACGGCCTCGCCAATGCAGAAGCCTTGCTCGCGCTCCTTCGCCCTCATGTCGACACGGTTGGCTCTCTCTATGACCGGCTTGACGGTGGCACGCAGGCTCAGGTTTCTTCAAGCGATGCAGCGCTAGAGACTGAAATGATTGCCTTTGGCTTTGATGACGCGCGCCATGCGGCCCACTGTGTCAGCCATTGGCGGAGCGGCGGCGTGCGGGCGCTTCGTACAACCGCCGCGCGCGAAGCACTGGAGGCGCTATTGCCCCAGATTTTGAGACGTTTGGGTGCCGCGCCAGATCCGCGCCATGCCATCAATCAACTCTCCAGTTTGATTGAGCGGCTGCCCAGCGCGATCAATTTTTTTCTGTTGCTTGAGGCACAGCCGGCCCTGCTGAAGCTTCTCGTCTCAATTTTGAGCCACGCCCCAGCGCTTGCTGAACAGCTCGCGCTTAAGCCCAGCCTTCTTGATAGCTTGATCGATGCCACCGCTTTTGATCCGGTGGGGTCGGTGTTGGCGCTGATCGAGCAGTTGCGCGGTGGGAGTGATCTCGAGGAACAGCTCGACGCGGTACGCCGCAGTGTCGGAGATTTGCGCTTTGGGCTCGGCGTTCAACTTGTTGAGGGGATGAGCGATCCGCTAGAAGTCGCCAAAGGTTATGCCCGTGTTGCGGAGGCTGCCATCGGCGTGGTGGCCGAAGCCAGCATTGCGGCGTTTAAAACGGTTCACGGTGCCATCCCCGGGTCAGAGCTCGTCATTCTTGCACTGGGTCGTTTAGGGGGGGCGGAGCTGACGCATGCGTCTGACCTTGATTTGATTTTTCTTTTTACGGGCGATTTCTCCGCTGTGTCGCTTGGCGCAAAGCCGCTCGGCGCAACGCTTTACTACAATCGATTGGCGCAGCGCATCATCGCGGGGCTTTCAGTTCCGACGTCGGCGGGCCCGCTCTATGATGTCGACACGCGGCTTCGTCCGTCGGGTGTTAAAGGACCGCTGGCCGTTTCGCTTCTGTCCTTTGGGACCTATCAGCGCGAAGAGGCATGGACTTGGGAGCATATGGCCTTGACGCGGGCACGCCCCGTTTACGGGTCGGTGCAGGCGCGCGCGGCGACCAACGCACTCATAAACACAGTTTTAATAGCGCCGCGCGACGGGCCAACCGTGATTGCTGACGCCGCGAAAATGCGCCGCGATATTGCCCAGCATAAGCCGGCGAACGGCATCCTTGACGTTAAGCTTGCGCCAGGCGGGCTCGTTGATCTTGAGTTTGCGGTGCATGTGAATCAGCTTTTAAATCGGGCGGGATTTTCTCCTGATCTCGAGACGGCGATTGCGTCACTTTCCGCGTCCGATTTTCTGCCCGTTGATTTTGGTGCCGCACACCGCTTATTGACGCGGTTGCTCGTGACGCTGCGCCTTGTCGCCCCAGATTTGCGCGTGCCGCTGCCGAGCAGCCAATCCCTCATCGCGCGGGCTTGTGGCTATGATCATTGGCCTGACCTACTTGCAGCTTGCGCGGCGACACGCCAAAGCGTTGCTGATTATTGGGAGCATCTTTCCCAGCCCAAAAAGGATCTATGATCATGCTAAATCAAGGCGATGCGGCGCCGCAGGCCCGCTTTTTAGACGCTACAGGGACTGCGAAATCCATTGCGGATTATCAGGGAAAAGCGCTGATCCTCTATTTCTATCCCAAGGATGATACGACGGGCTGCACGAAGGAAGCGCAAGAGTTTTCAGCACTTGCTGCCGATTTCGCAGACGCCGGGGCCATCGTTCTTGGCATGTCAAAAGACTCGGTCAAATCTCACGGCAAATTCGCCAGCAAATATGATTTGGCTGTTGCGCTTGGAAGCGACGAATCCGGCGAGGTGTGCGAAGCCTTTGGTGTTTGGGTTGAAAAATCAATGTATGGCCGAAACTATATGGGGATTGAGCGTTCGACCTTCCTCATTGATTCAGGGGGCAAGGTGGTGCGGATTTGGCGCAAAGTGAAGGTCGCAAACCACGCCGCTGATGTTTTGGCCGCCACTCAGGCGCTTTAGCCTTGGTGGAGCAAGTCTGGATGCAGGGCCCCATTGCGAGGCGTACAACCGCGCAGCGCACGCCATGAAAGATGTGGCGCTCGCCATTCGCGAAGTCCTTGAAACGGCGGATCCGACGGCCAAGATCATGATCGCGCGCCGCGTTGCGCGTGCGTGGCGGCAAGGCCATCTGATGCACGCATTCTGTGTGGAGATGCCCACGCGACCCGCGCGACCGGCGGTGCCCTTGCTCCTCGCACCCAATAAAATGCCAAAGCGCAAAAGCGGTGCGCTGGCGGGCCGGATCGCGCTTTTACACGCGCTGGCGCATATTGAGTTTGTCGCGATCGATCTCGCGTTTGATATGGCTGGCCGCTTTGGCGAAGGGCAACCGCGCGCCTTTGTCGATGACTGGATCGGCGTGGGCGCGGATGAAGCGCTCCATTTCGCGCTGCTCAACCGCCGCCTGCGCGACCTTGGCAGCCACTACGGCGCTCATCCTGCGCATGATGGGCTTTGGGAAGCGGCTGAAAGCACGAAGGCCGAAGTTTTGGCGCGGCTCGCGATTGTGCCCATGGTCCTTGAGGCGCGTGGGCTCGACGTGAGTCCAGCGACAATTTCAAAGCTAGAACGCGGCGGCGATTTGCGGAGCGCGGCCATTCTCAACCGCATCTATCATGACGAAATTCGCCACGTCGGCATCGGTACTAAATGGTTCAATGCCTGTTCCGAATCAATGGGTTATGTGCCTGAAGCCATCTGGAAATCGCTGGTTCGGAAGCATTTTCGGGGCGATCTAAAGCCCCCATTCAACGACTCAGCCCGCGAGTCAGCCGGTCTAACCCGTGATTATTATGCTGGTCTTGTTTTGGTAACCTAATCTGTCCATCTCAGTCTCAACGAAAATAAGGGTTAGAAAAAAGGCACAGCGCAGAGCGTGCCTTGGTCGCATGGGGGTTTGAACGAATGTCAGTGTTTGCGTTTACCGGGGTTTCCGGCGTACGAGGCGTTGTGCGTAATTTCATAAAGCCGCGTGACGTCTTTTTGCACGACGGCGCGACAATGCGTCGGTTGCACTTCAGTGCCAAAGCCCAGTTGAGCGCCATTGCGGCCTTGTTCACGATGGGTCTCTTTGGCGTCGCAGGCGCGGCCGCCATGGCTGTCAGCGCGCCGACGGTCACCAAATCGCTCTCAAATTATGCAGCACGGACCGGTGAAGTGGCCGCGATGGAAGATCGTGTGGCGGCGCTGCAAGCTGAAGTTTCCGCTATTCGTAAAGATGCGCAGTCGCGCGCTGCGATGCTCGCCAATCGTCAGGCTGTGCTTGCCAGCATGCTCTCGGGTAACGCCGATCCCGCAAAGGTTGCGGCGCTACTTTCCATTGACGGCAAATTGACGGCGGAAAAGTCCAAGGAAATTCTCTCGGCTTATGCGCCGATTAACGCCCAGCAGCTCCAAATGGCGCAGCAACTCAGCTCGGTCCAGAATGTTCGTTACAATGATGCCGTGAAGCACGTCGCTTCGCTTGGCATGAGCGCTTCTCGCTTTGAAGGTGGCATGGGCGGCCCTTATGAGCCCGTGACGACTGAGCTGAGTACGGCGACCGTGCAAACACAGGTTGATGCGCCTGCGCAAGCGGACCCGCAGTTCCGGGCATTGTTTGTGTCTTGGAAGCGGGTTGATACGATGGAAGACGCGATTGGCGGCATCCCATCGGCGCGGCCAATTCAGCTTGATATTAGCATCAACAGTAATTTCGGGGTTCGCTCTGATCCGTTTCGTCACACCCCAGCGATGCACGCCGGGATCGATCTTCCCAGCCCGATAGGGACGCCTGTTTACGCAACGGCAGACGGCATCGTTGGCCGCGCGGGCCGCGTGGGTGGCTATGGCAATCTGATTGAAATCGAGCATGGCCGCGGTATTCAGACGCGGTTTGGGCATTTGTCTCAGATTTTGGTGGCACCTGGTGCCAAGATCAAGCGCGGTCAATTGATCGGCCGTGTGGGGACGACGGGGCGTTCGACTGGACCGCATCTTCATTATGAAGTGCGGATTGATGGGCGCGCGGTAAATCCTGTCCCCTTTCTCCAATCGTCGCAATATCTGCTGGCGATACAGAATAAATCAAACACAACGCCAATTGCCGTCGGCGGACCTGCGAAAGCAGATTGATAGCGCGGGCGTGAAAATTGAAAGGGGCGTGCTTGCCGAATGGTGAGCGCGCCCTTATCTATCGGCAATGACCATTCATCTCTCCCAAAGCGCAGCGGCGCGAGTCGCTTTTATTGCCGCAAAGCAACAAGCGCCCGCAATCTTGCGCCTGTCGGTCGAAGGTGGCGGGTGTTCGGGCTTTCAATATCGTTTCGGGCTGGCCGACAGCGTCGAGGCCGATGATACGGTTGCCGAAACCGATGGCATAAAGCTGGTCGTTGATGCAGTCAGCCTCGATTTGATCGATGGATCTGAAGTTGATTTTGTTGAGTCCCTCGGCGGCACGGCGTTTCGCGTCAATAATCCGATTGCAGCGTCAGGCTGTGGGTGCGGCGCAAGCTTTTCTGTTTGATGAAAATTGCGACGTACAACGTTAATGGTATCAAGGCGCGTTTGCCGCGATTGATCGAATGGCTCACTGAAACAGCCCCCGATATTGTTTGCTTGCAGGAGCTCAAATCAAGCGATGAAACGCTGCCGATCGCGGATGTTGAGGCGGCGGGCTATTTCGGTGTTTGGCATGGGCAAAAAGGCTTTAACGGCGTGGCGATTTTAGCGCGTGGCGCGCCGCCTGTGTTGGTGCGTAAAGGGCTCGACGGCGAGCCTGAAGATGAGATGAGTCGCTATATTGAGGCCGATGCCTTTGGCGTTCGGGTGGCCTCCATTTACTTGCCCAATGGAAACCCCCAACCCGGCCCCAAATTTGATTATAAGCTGCGCTGGTTTGAGCGGCTGACCCAGCGCGCCGCGGAATTGATGGCGCTTGAAGTGCCGCTTGTTTTAGCGGGCGATTATAATGTCATTCCAACCGACGCTGATATTGCCAACCCAAAGTCGATGATCGACGATGCGCTGATGCAGCCTGAAAGCCGCGCCGCTTTCCGAAAGCTCGCAGCCCTTGGTCTGACGGATGCGCTAGAGGCGCAGCACCCAAAGGCGCGGCTTTGGACGTTTTGGGATTATCAGGCCGGTGGGTGGCAGCGCGACGCCGGGTTCCGCATTGATCATTTGATGCTATCGCCCGAAGCCGCAGACCGTTTGGTTGCGGCAGGGGTCGATAAAGATCACCGTGGTCGCGAAAAGGCGAGCGATCATGCCGCAACGTGGATTGTTCTTGATTGAGCCCGCATATTTAGGGTGCCATTGCGAGCACTGCGAAGCCACCCAGCGGACGCAGCACCGAATTTGGGTT
>JBEGTP010000055.1:0-16838 GCA_041179365.1 Pseudomonadota bacterium | reverse complement strand
CAGCTTCTCGCGCGGCTATAAGGCAGGCGGCTTCAACCTTGATCGCAACAGCCTCTACCGGCTTGGCCGCACCGGCAACAACAATGGCAACCGCGCTGTTGATGGAACCGTCGCCAATCTCGATTCGCTGCAGTTCAAGCCCGAAGGCGTCAATGCTTTTGAAGTCGGCATGAAGTATAATGGCCGCGGCTTTGATCTCAACATCGCAGGCTTCTATCAAAAGTTTGACGATTTTCAGCTCAACACTTTCAACGGCGTCAACTTCGTCGTTGAAAATGTGCAGGGTTGCACCACGCTTGCCGGCGGCGACGCTTCGGACAGCGATGCCATTGCAGGCAACAGTGCGTGCACAGGAAAATCGAAAAGCGGTGTCGTTTCAAAGGGTGTCGAAATCGAAGCCTATTTGCGTCCCGCACGGAACTTGGCGGTCAATCTTGGCCTTACCTATGCTGACACAAAATATGCCAACAATCTGATCGGCAATACCAGCATCACGAATACGACTGGATCGCTGGCTCCGGCTTTCTTCCAACTGCCCGGCGCGCGGCTTTCCAACTCGGCACAATTTGTGACGACGGCTTCGATTGCTTGGACGCCGGATATTGGGAGCAGCGGGATGTCGGCCTTGGTTTATGCTGATGTGCGCGCATCGAGCGATCTCAACACGGGGTCTGATCTTGACTTTGAAAAGTCGCAAGACGGCGTGGCGATTGTCAATGCGCGTGTTGGCCTGCACGGCGCTGACAACCGCTGGGGTATCGAGTTTTGGGCACAAAATGTGTTCAACACCAATTACCAGCAAATTGCGTTCGATATGCCATTGCAGGGCAGCGGCGCGACGAACAGCGTGACGCGGGGCTATTCGGCCTCTTCATCGGCACTTTACGGCGTGTTCCTTGGAGAGCCGCGCACGTACGGCATCACGGTGAAGACGAAGTTCTAAACGATTAGGCTCTGGCCTCGCGAATACAAACGCCATCCCAAGCAGTCTTGGGGTGGCGTTTTTGTTTTATCCGCCAGTTTTTATCCGCCGGCCCGCTGGATCGTTTTCCGCGCGCGTTTGCAGGGGCCAAGGCCCGCCATCACCACAGCATAGTCTGCGCGAATGGCCGCTGCGCTCTCGGCGGATTGATCAGAGAGAACGGCGTCGGGCACCGTGACGGGTAAAAAGCAAGCGAGTCGGTACCACAGCAGCGTGTTGCGGCGCGGCGGCAAACGCCCATCGGCGACTGAATCGCCGAGTGAAGCAAACCAATTTACGCTCTGATCAGGGGTGCGGACGATTGTTAGAGAAACGGGTCGGCCCGATTCGAGAAACATCTGCGTCTCGCTTTCGCCGGGCAGTGCACCGGGATTGAAAAAGGCCGATGCGATGCCCGTCACGGGTGGCGGCGCGCTCGGCTTAACGGAGTCGCGCAGAATCTTGCGGACCATATCGGCCGTTTCGGCTGACCAAGGAAGCTGCGCATCGGGCGCAACAAGTTGCACCTCGCCTGGCCTGCCGGGGTGTGCAAAAATGAACACCTCGCCCTTGCTCACGAGCGATCCCAGCGCGCGCGAATCAGTCGCCACATCGACGAGATAAGTGACTCGCGGATCGATTCCCTCGTCCCCACGAACTAGTGCGACCACATCTGCAGTGATGATATAGCGAGTGACGCCAGCCGGAACGCCCTGCGCGAGGGCTTTGGGAAGTTTTTTAGCGCGCTTGATTTTCACATGCGCCACCAGCTTTGCAGCAAGCGCAAGATCAGCCACATCGGCATAGGTGTAGACTGCGGTTAAGGCAGGTTTTTCGGGGGATTGGGCGACCGATCCTGAGCAAAGCAGGGCGCTCAAAATCGCGGTTGTCATCAATCTCATTGTCTCTCTTTCACGTCAATATTTCGCTGTCTTGTATCGCTAAAACACTCTTAACGAAGTGCACTTTCACCGCATAATTCCAGAAAACGGATTGCGTCAGTCTGTTCTCGACGATAGACGGGCTCAGTCTGCTCGTAAAACATAATGATAAAAAGCAGGTCGCCTTTCGGGTTGCGCTACATTCTCCTTTTGGGGATGTTCGTATGCCCGTTAAAATTTGAATTTGAGTTGTGTGGAGGGAGTGTCGTTTTTTAATGGCCTATGCTGACCAAGAGATGAGCACACGGCGGATCGTGACGATCGGCCTCGTAGCTTTGTTGCATGCTGGGGTGGGTTACGCGCTCGTTTCCGGTCTTGCATCGAGTGCTGCCAGAAAAGCTCTGGAAGAAGTGCAAGCGATCAATCTGACGCCAGAGGCACCGCCAGAAGAGACGCCGCCGCCGCCGCCAGATGCGCCGCCGCCGCCGCCGCCTGAAATCACGCGTCCGCCTGTCCAACAACAAGTTGTACAGCCACGGCCGCAGCAGAATGCAGCGCCTGCGCCTGTGCCGCATCCGCCAGCGCCTGTAGGCCCGCCACCGCCACCACCGCCACCGCCTCCGCCTCCGCCTCCGCCGCCTCCTCCGCCGCCGCCGCCGCCGCCAAAGGCACCGCCGACGCCGATGAAGCCAAAGGGCAATCCGGGCGGCTGGGTGACTGAGTCTGACTATCCTTCGTCGGCGCGCCGTGCCGAAGAACAAGGCCGTGTTGGCTTCCGGCTTGAAATCGGGCCTGATGGCAAGCCGACCTCCTGTGCCGTGACAGGGTCAAGCGGGTCGGGGTCGCTCGATAGTGCAACCTGCCCGTTGCTGATGCGGCGTGCCCGCTTCACGCCGGGTAAAGACGATGCTGGAAACCCCAAAGGGGGTGTTTATTCGAATAGTGTCCGCTGGCAGTTGACTGACAACTGACGAGCATCAAGACCTTAATAATGAAATCTGTGAATATTTTTGAATTTTTGAGAGGGAAGTTAGAGTTATGATTATTGCAGCTGCAGCCGGTGCCGCAACCAAGGGTGCCGTTAAGAGTTTCGGCCTTAAAGAGGCGCTGTTCCCTGGGGGGAGCCCAAACTATATTGGCCTGTTTATCTTCGCCACGCTGGTCATCATGTCGGCGGCATCATGGTACATCATCCTCACGAAGTATTTTGAGCAGAGCAAAGTGCTCAAGCAGAGCCGCGAAAGCACGCCTAAATTTTGGTCGTCGTCGAGCTTGAAGGACGGTGCGAATAAGTTTGAGAAGAATTCGGCTTATCGCCAGATTGTTGATGACGGCCTGCGCGCTGAAGAAGAGCATGGCAAATTGGTTGATCCGCAAGATCAGCATGAGTGGATGCATTCGTCGCTGCGTCGGAGCCAAGATCAGGTGAACGCAAAGCTGGGTACAGGCCTTGCCTTCCTCGCAACGGTGGGGTCCACCTCGCCGTTCGTCGGTCTGCTCGGGACGGTTATCGGTATCTACAACGCGTTGATCAAGATCGCCAAGCTCGGCGATGCATCGATCGATAAGGTTGCAGGCCCCGTTGGTGAAGCGCTGATCATGACCGCAATTGGTCTTATCGTGGCTGTGCCTGCGGTTATGGGCTATAACTGGCTCCAGCGTCGTAATAAGCTGATCGCTGAGCGGTTGAGCACCTTCGCAAATGATCTGCACGGTTCGATGATGTCGAACGGCGCGATCCGTCCGGCAACGCGCGCGGTGGCAGCGGCTGCTGCACCGGCAAAGCCAGGCGCTCCAGCCAAGGCTTGACCCGATTAGGAAGCGGGGCGGCCCGGCGTCGCCCCGTATCCCTTTAGTTGAAGTGGTAGGATAGGAATTAGCCCATGGCTATGAGTGTAGGCGGAGAAGGTGGTGACGACGCCCCGATGTCGGATATCAACACAACTCCGCTCGTTGACATCATGCTGGTGCTGTTGATCATCTTTCTGATCGCGGTTCCAGTGGCAATCAAGACGGTGAAAGTGCAGCTTCCGCGCGTCGGCTATAAGCCAACGGTCTCTAAGGCAGAAAATCTGCTTCTTTCGGTAACGGGCGGTCAAGGCGGCGAACCTTGCCATGTTTACCAAAACCTGACTCCGCTGACCTATGAGACACTCCTCGGCATCGCGAAAAAGCGCTATGCCGATGAAACAGCCCGGTTGACCCCGGCTGAGCAGGATGATCCAGACAACTATCCTGAAGTGCATATTCGGGGTGATCGCAAGACAGCCTATAAATGCATTGGTGGCGCAGTTTTCGCCATCCAAAACGCTCAATTTTTGAAGGTCGGCTTCATCTCGACGCCGAACGACAATTAAGTTCAAGACAATTTTGGAGAGTTATAAGTCATGGCTATGAGCGCAGGATCTGCTGGTGCAGACGAGCCGATGAATGAAATGAACACGACGCCGCTCATCGACGTCATGCTCGTTCTTCTCATCATGTTCATCATCACCTTGCCACCACCAACCCACTCGGTGCCGCTCGACCTTCCACCAGATTGTCGACAGTCGCCAACCGGTTGCCCTACGCCGCCGGCTATCGATCCAATCCGCAATACCCTGTATATTGGGCCGCAAAATCAGGTGATGTGGAATAGCGAGACACTGTCTTGGGACGTCCTTGATGGCTATCTGAAGGACATCACCGATCCGGTGAAATATCCAACGACTGCAGCCCAGCCGAACGGCCTTCCCGAACTCGTCTTCGCGCCCGACCCTCAGGCGCCGTATGAGACGGTTGAGAAGGTTTTGAAGATGATCACCACGAACAAGGTGACCAAGATGGGCTTTGCTGGGAATGAAAACTACCAAAACGCGTTCTAATCTCGCGATGGTTTGAAATGATAAAGGGCGGCTCCTACGGGGTCGCCCTTTTCGTTGGCCCGTTGGCGGGCGAGGCGTGCGCGCCGTTCGCCAAGACGGCTGATGCAGCGTTTCAACGCGTCCACTGTGATGACATCGCGGTGAACCACGCGCGTCGTCCCGTGGTCTAACAGCAGCGCAATGGAGAAACGGTCGGGACGGCGGGCGCGCATTACGCGTTTAAAGCCAGTCTCGTCCCGCTGGGCGGCAAAAAGCCATTGGCTGGCTAGGAGGGAGCCAAAAGCGCTGTAGGACGCTGGAAAGCGCGCTTTGGGCCCTTAAAAAACCTATTGCCAATTTTGCGCTCACATAACCCTTTTGCCGAGAGCGCGCCGCGCGCAATCTGGAACAATCTTGAGACGGCGGAAGCGACATCGCGTCCAGACCGTGCGGCAGGAGCTTGTGTGCTCATCCGCCCCGCGTGTCATTTGCTGCTGCCGGACTATTCCGCCGCGCGCTTGATGAGGGCGGGTGCCCGCAGGGCTCCGGGGGCAAATTGATTGCCAAAAAAGCTGCCTTGATACCAGCGCGGCGCGGCGTCGGCGTTCGCAATGCCAGCGGCAATCATGAAGTTAATCCGCGCGAATTTAGCCGCAGCGGCCCAATTGAAAGGGAGGTCCGTCTGGTCGCTGACCTTGTGGTAATGCGTCGCGAGAAAATCCTTGAACGCTTTCTCGCCACCGTTTTGAAATCCCGTCATCAAAAAGACCGACGGGATGCCCTTCTTCACAAAACTATAATGGTCCGAGCGCGTGAAAAGCCCTTCCTCGGGCAGCGGATCGTCTGAGAGCGCAACGCCCATTCTGCCAGCCGCGCTCGCCACAGATTGCCCCATCGTCGAATGCTCAGCGCCAAAGGCGATCACGTCGGTAAAGTCGTAAAGAAGAACGGGCATGTCGAGATTGACGACCGCGACGATCTTGCCGCCTGCGGGGACGACGGGGTTGTTGGCGAGATAGTCAGAGCCAAGGAGGCCTTTTTCTTCAGCCGTCACAGCGGCAAAGAGGATCGGGCGGCGCGGGCGATTGGGGCCAGCGGCAAGGGCGCGTGCGGCTTCGAGCATCGATGCTGTGCCCGACGCATTGTCCATCGCGCCGTTAAAGACCGTGTCGCCCATTCGTTTTGGATCGATGCCATTATGATCGAGATGCGCCATGAGCAGCACATATTCGTTCGCCACGGTCGGGTCTGATCCCGGGAGGAGGCCAATCACATTGGGGCTGCTGATCGTGCTCACAGTCGTTGTGCGGTCAATCCGCACGCGCTGTTTGAGGGCAAAGCCTTTGGGCCGGCCGTTCTTTTTATCGGCGTCTGCCAAAAGTGTCGCCAGTGGTTTTGGCGCGCCTGCAAATAAGGCGCTCGCCGCCGCGTCGCCGAGGGAAGCGCTCGCCTTGATATCAGGGGTTTCCGTAAAGACCGCGCCGTCGGCCTTTGTCCAGACCATCGCGGGATGCGCGGCGGCCTCAACCTCGCTTTTCCAAGGGCGAATGCGCTCCCGATCAAGCGTGCGCACGGTGATGACACCAATCGCGCCGCGGGCTTGCGCCATCTTGGCCTTGCTCCGCCCGTAATGCGCGCCAACGTCACTCTTCATGCCCTTCGGGAAGCCCGAGAGTATCGCTACGAACTTGCCCTTCACCGAAAGCCCGGCATAATCATTCTGACCATTTTTGGGGTCATCAATACCGTAGCCGACGAAAACGGTTTCGGCTTCAAGGCTGACGTCGCCAGCGGCGCGGCCCGGCTGGATCAAAACATCTTGCCGGTGCGCAAAGTGCTGCCCCGCAACGGAGAGGGTAGAGCGGGCTTCGTCAAGCGCAAGCGTCGCAAGCGGAACGCGCTGAAACCAACCCTTTTCAGTTCCCGGCGTCAGACCCATCGACAAATATTGCGACGCGACATAGCGGGCCGCAATCTCATGACCGCGCGTCCCCGCCTCTCGCCCTTCGAGCAAATCATCAGCGAGAAATTCAACATGCGCGCGGACCCCCTCTGGCGTGATCCCATCCTGGTTCGTGGTGTCGGCAGCAAGAACAGCAGCGGGGAAAAGCAAAAGCAAAAAAAGGCAGGGCAAGCGCATAAAGAGCGACTTTCAAGGAGAAACCAAGCGCCAAGGTATCACGCTTTGTTCGATGTGCAACGAAAATGGCGGTTGGTCACCGGGCGCGGTTACAACTGAGTTCGTTGGAACCCTCAGGCGGCTGAACCGCAGCTTGGTGGCTGGTCGACCCGCGCCATTTTTTTGCCAAAATCGGCAAGGGCGGCCCGAAGCGAATTTGGGTTTGGAACGCGCTAAAACTTGCTAGAGATGCCTTCAAGCCTCAGCGCGCGCTCAGGCAAAAAATGGGGATGGATGATGCGCTTCGGCTGGATTTGGAAAACGGGGTTGGCCTTTTTGGTTGTTACCGCTTTGGGCTTGGCGGTTTGGGAGCCCCTTGCTGCGTCGGTCGGCCACGCGCCAGCGACCCGGTCCTATGATGTTGAAATCATCCGCGACCCCTTTGGTGTGCCGCATATCAACGGGAAAACGGATGCTGATGCCGCTTACGGCCTTGGCTTTGCGCATAGCGAAGATGATTTTGAGACAATCCAGCAAGTCATTGCGATGACGAGGGGGCGGGCTGGGGCCTTGATGGGCAGTGAAGGCGCGCCAATCGACTATGTCGCGCACCTGCTTGGCGCGCGCGAGACGGCAGCGCGCGACTATCACCTCATACCAGCCGATGTGCGCGCCGTTGTTGAGGGCTATGCGGCGGGGCTCAACCGCTATGCAGATAAGCATCCCGAGGCGGTATCGCTCCGCAAGCTTTTCCCCGTTTCAGGCGAAGATGTGGTGACTGGCTTTGTTTTGCGAGCGCCGTTTTTCTACGGCCTTGATGCGACGATCGGGCGTCTGACGGAAGGCAAAGCACCGCCTGCCGAAAATGTCGCGCCGATGACGCCCATTGGCCGTAATCCTGAGCAAAATGGGTCAAACGCTTTTGCCGTAGCGGCCAAGCGCATGGCGGATGGAAAGACTTGGCTCGTTTCAAATTCGCATCAGCCCTATGAAGGGCAAGTCGCTTGGTATGAGGCCGTCATGCATTCGGGCGAGGGGCTTGATATGGCGGGCGCGCTTTTTCCGGGCATGCCAATGATTGCGCTTGGTCATAACCGCAACCTTGGCTGGACGAATACCGTCAACCGGCCGGATTTGATTGATATTTACAAGCTCGTTTTGAACGACGCGGGCGATGAATACCGGATGGATGGCAAGTGGCTCCCGCTCCAGAAAACGCGGGTTTGGCTTCCGGTTAAGTTTGGGCCCTTCACCCTGCCAATCCCCAAATCAGTCTATCGCTCGATCCAGGGCCCAGTGATTATCAACAAGGACGGTGCCTTTGCCATTCGTTATGCCGGCATTGGGTCTGTCAAACTCGTTGAGCAATATTTCCGCAATACCAAGGCCCAAAATTGGAAGGAATGGACCCAATCGATGGCGATTGGCGGCATCCCGGCAACGAACTTTATCTATGCCGACAAAACGGGGCGGATCGCCTATATTTACAATGCGCTCTTCCCAGATCGCAAGTCAGGGTTTGACTATGCCAAGGTTTTGCCCGGCGACACGGCGGCAGACATATGGAAAGGGCCCGTTGGTTTTGATCGCTATCCCAAGATTGTTGATCCCGCGTCGGGCTTTGTCATCAATGCCAATAACACACCCTTTCTTGCGGCGGGCCCCGGCTCAGAACTTGATCCCAAGGCGTTTTCGCCCTTGCTCGGCATCGAGCTTGGTATGACCAACCGGGGTCTGCGCGCGGTTGAGCTGTTTTCAGCCGATACGTCGATCACGCCCGAGGAGCTGCTTACGATCAAATTTGACAAAGCGTATAGCAAGAAGAGTTGGGTCGGCGGCTGGATCGCAAAGCTCATAGCCGCAGATGTTGCCAACGTGCCCGAACTCATCGCGGCACAAAGGCTTTTGACCCGCTGGGACTGGACTTCGGACGGTCAGGGCGCAGCCGATGCCTTTGCAGAACGGATTATTCGCTACGGCGCGACGGCGAATTGGCGGCGGGAGCCTTTGCCCGATGCAGCCAAGACGCTCCGCGAGGCTGTAGATGATATGAAAGCGCGCTTTGGCCGCATTGATCCGCCGCTCGGCGATATTCAACGGTTGCGGCGTGGATCGGTCGATCTTCCCAGCTTTGGCGGGACGGATACGCTCCGCGCGACCACGCGCTGGGATGCGGATGAACCCGATCACAAAGGGCGGGTTATGCATGGCGATAGCTTCATCATGCTGATCAATTGGGATAAGAGCGGCAAGGTTTGGAGCCAATCGATCCAGCCTTACGGCGCGGCTACAAATCGGCCTGCATCACCGCACTATACCGATCAGATGAAGCTCTTCGCCGCGCAGAAATTCAAGCCTGTCTATTTCGAATGGGCTGACGCTGCCGCCCATGCCGAGCGGCGATATCGGCCTTGAATAATACCAAGCTGTATTGATCCTCGCCTATGAGGATCACCGCAGCTTGTATAAAGCCTATTTTGAGCGCTTTTCGTAAGGCGCGATGCCCGCGCCGAGCACATTGCCACCCATCCGCAATTGGTCATTTGTCCAATTCGCGACAAAGACCGTTTTGTGATTAAAGCCGGGCGCAACCCGAGCGCGATTGTTGGCAATGACAAGACCGCGCGACGGATGCTGAAGTTGCTCAGCGCCCACAGCGATCAGGGCGCCATAGTTTTCCTTGTTGGGGCCTTGAACGAATTCATTGTTGACGATTTGTCCGACGGACCCGGCAGGAAGATCGATCATATAGTTGGTGGCGCGCCCGCGCGTGTCATCAAAACTGTTGTTGGCGATGTAAACATTGGCGGCGCGAGCTTTCACATAATGCCCCCCGTTTCCGCGTTCAAACCGCGAGTTTGTGACCGAGAGGCTGCCATAATCACCAATGTAAATTGAATGCGCGCAATCATCGGCGCAAATGCCGAGGCCCGAAAAGGTGGAGTAATCGATCTTGATCGAACCGCGCGGGTTGGGGTTTGTCAGAATGCCTTGCTCAGAGTTTCGAAACGTTGAGTTGAAAACTTCAAGATCGCCGCTGGCGAGCCGGATGCCGGCGCCATTTTGATCGGCGACGGACATATTTTGGAAGATGATGCCTTCCACACGGTGCCAGTCGCCGTTGAGGATGAGGGCCGCTTTGCCTTCGCAAGTCATACCGTCAAAAATAACGCTTCCGGCGACGCGGGCCTTATAGGTGATCCGACCGCCATATTGTGCGGCGCATTGCTTATAGCTGCCCGGTGCAATCAGGATCGTTCCAGATTTCTCGCCAATCGAGTCAATCGCCTGTTTGAGTTCAAAAAAGCCGCGACCGGTTTCCGCGACCATGAAGGGCTCAGGTCCGCCGCGTTGGGCACTGATCGGGCTCGAAACTGCAAAAAGGGCGAGCAAAGCGAAAGCGCGTTTCATTGGAATTTCTCCAGAAATCAAAAACTATGACGCCTGTTTTCATCCCTTTTTTGCGCAGCGTCTAGGCGAATAAAGGGTTAACCGCGTCGCGGTAACCTTCTTTCCTAAATCGCAAATACGGCTCGGTTTTGAGTCTAGCGATAGCCCTTGAGCTCTTCACCGGTCAGCCGCACCACATGGAGGACGTTGGTTGAGCCCGGTGTGCCAAAAGGAACGCCTGCCATCATCACAACGCGGTCTCCGGCCTTGGCTAAGCCGTGGCGCAAGACCATGCGTTTGGCCTTGGCAATCATTTCCTCAAACGAGCTCACGTCTTTGGTGTGAACAGCGTGCGCGCCCCATTGCAGGCCCATCTGCCGCGCCGTGCTAAGCTTTGGCGTCAGGACGAGAAGCGGCGCTGAAGGCCTTTCTCGCGAGATCCGCCGCGCGGTTGAACCCGAAGTTGTAAAACAGATGATCGCGGCGGCTGACACTGTTTTGGCAATATCAAACGCCGCTTCAGACAGGGCATCTGCCGTCGTCGGATCAGCTTTTGTTTCCGTAAAATGGAGGCGCGCGGCGTAGCCCTTATCCGATTCAACCGAAATGGCGATCCGGTTCATCATCGCGACTGCTTCTTCGGGCCAATCCCCCGCCGCACTTTCGGCAGACAGCATGATCGCGTCAGCCCCGTCATAAATGGCTGTCGCGACATCAGAAACTTCGGCGCGGGTAGGCGTTGGTGCCTTGATCATCGATTCGAGCATTTGCGTTGCAACGACGACGGGCTTGCCCATCTTGCGGGCCATCTCAACAATCCGTTTTTGGGCTGGCGGGACGGCCTCTGGCGGCAGTTCGACGCCAAGATCACCGCGTGCGACCATCACTGCGTCGGCCATCTCCAATATGCCTTCAAGCTGATCAAGCGCGGCAGGCTTTTCGATTTTGGCGAGGAGCGATGCCTTGCCGCCAATGAGGCGGCGCGCTTCGGCAAGATCATCGGGGCGTTGAACAAAGGAGAGGGCGATCCAATCCACGCCTTGGTCAAGTGCGAAAGCCAGGTCAGACCGATCTTTTTCAGTGAGCGCAGCAAGCGGCACGACGACGTCAGGCACATTGAGGCCCTTATGGTTTGAAAGCGGCCCACCCACCTCAACTTTCGTTGTAACGACAAGCGGCGTCATCTTCGTTACGCGCAAGACAAGCTTTCCGTCATCCAGCAGCAATCGCGAGTCAGGCTTGAGCGCATCAAACACTTCGCGGTGCGGCAGGCAAACCCGCTTTGCGTCGCCGGGAGTGGGGTCAAGATCGAACTGAAAATTCTGTCCCTTCTTGAGGGTGATGCTACCCTGGGCAAATGTCCCGACACGCAGCTTGGGGCCTTGCAGATCGACCAAAATCGTTGAGGCGCGACCCAATTGTTTTTCTAGCGCGCGAATATGCCCAATGAGCAAGGCGCGTTCGGCTTGGGTGCCGTGGCTCATATTCACGCGGAACGCATCAGCGCCTGCGCGAAAGAGCTTTTCGATCATTTCAGGCGAGGCACTCGCAGGACCAAGCGTAGCAAGAATGCGGACGCGGCGGCCACGCGGGGCAAATTGGGGTGTGGACAAGTAGAACTCCTCTGGATTGCGATGGGCTTAGCCTCTATCGCCGCATCATGGAATCCCTAGAGGCAAGAAATAATGAAGATTGAAGCATTAGATGACGCTACGGCGGCCAAGGCCTTTCGCAGGCTCGTGGCTCACCTCCAACATCGCACCGATGCGCAGAATGTAGATCTGATGGGATTGGCGGGCTTTTGTCGCAATTGTCTGGGTGATTGGGTGGCTGACGCTGGTGATATCGCGCAAGCCGAAGGCCGCGCCTTCATTTACGGAATGCCCTATGCGGATTGGAAAGCGCAGCATCAACTGCCCGCCTCACCAGAGCAAATCGCGCGGATGGAAGCCAGCGTCGCCAAGAACAAGGAGCTTTGAAGGTCCATGACTGCGCTTGAAACCGTTTCAACCAACACCTGCCACGGCGGCGTGCAAGGCGTTTACCGCCATGTGGCTCAGTCTACGGGAACAGAAATGACTTTCTCTGTTTTTGTGCCACCGCACGCACCTGGCACAAAGCTGCCAGTCGTCTGGTATCTCTCTGGTCTGACCTGCACGCACGCCAATGTAACCGAAAAGGGAGAGTTTCGTGCAGCGTGCGCAGCGCTCGGCCTGATATTTGTTGCCCCGGATACGTCGCCGCGCGGAGAAGGCGTGGCGGATGATCCTGAGGGGGCTTATGATTTTGGCCTCGGCGCGGGCTTTTATGTCAACGCAACCGAAGCGCCCTTTTCAGCGCACTACCAAATGCGCGCCTATATCGAGACCGAGCTTCCTACGCTTGTCACCGAACATTTTCCTGTCGATACCGCGCGGCAAGGGATTATGGGCCATTCGATGGGCGGGCACGGCGCGCTTACTATCGCGCTCCGCAACCCAGACGCTTACCGGTCAGTGTCGGCCTTTGCACCCATCGTCTCTCCCCGTAATTGTGCATGGGGCCAGAAGGCGCTGACAGGCTATTTGGGGGATGATGTTGGTCAATGGTCCGATTATGACGCGTGCGCGCTTATTGAAGGGGGAGCGCGTGTTCCCGATATTCTCATCGATCAAGGCCTTGATGACGGCTTCCTCGCCGCGCAACTGAAGCCAGAGTGGCTCGAACAAGCCTGCGCCAAGGCCGGGCAGAAGCTGACGCTCAGAATGCAGCCCGGCTATGATCATAGCTATTATTTCATCTCAACCTTCATGGATGAGCATCTCCGCTGGCATGCCGAACGCCTGATGGGCTAGCGCGCGGCGCATATCGTTTGTGCGCTAGGGCGTCTGACTTAAAAGCATCACGCGCAACGACGCCTGCGCATGGGCTAAATCCTCGGGCGTGTCGATGTCGCGCACTTGCGCTTCATCGGTGCTGATCGTGCGTGCCGTTGCCATCAGGCGGCGCGCGCCCTGATCACCGCGTATCGCTGTCAGCTGGTCAAACGCGGCTCGCGGAAAGAGCACAGGCGGCCCCCTATAGTGCGCTGCTTGGGATGCAAGGGCGTGCCCCTCATACGCACTAAGCAGCGCCGCGATGTGGTCGCGTGTGATAAACGGCATGTCAGCGAGCACGACAAGACAAGCCTCTGTTGCGGTCTGTTCGAGCGCGGAGACGCCCTGCGCGAGCGACTGAGACTGGAATTGGCCTGGCAGGGCCGACACCGTGTTAAAGCCCACCGCGCGATAGTCCGGCCCGTCAACACCAACGACGGCCACCCTGTGCGCAAAGTCAAAGGCTGTGAGCGCAGCAACACAGTGGAGGCCGAGCGCCGTCCCACACAAATCAACTGTCAACTTATTGCTCGCCCCAAAACGCCTCGATTGCCCCGCTGCGAGGAGGATCAAGCCCACCTTGGCAGGCGAAATCACCCCAGCTTGACCAGCGCGGCCTTTGCTTGCGCCTTGATCGGAAGCTGGCGCACACGCTGCCCCGTGATCGCGAACAACGCGTTGGCAAGAGCTGGCGCGGCAGGGGGGACACCGGGCTCACCAAGGCCGCCCATCGGCGCATCGCTCTCAATGAACTGCACGTCGATCACCGGCGGCGAATCGGCGAGCTTCAAAACCGGATAGTCGGGAAAACTCGATTGAACGACCGCACCCTTTTCAAGTGTAATCTCTTCGCCAATCGCCGACGATAGCCCCATGATGATACCGCCCATGATCTGCGCTTCGCCGTTTCGCGGGTTTACCGTTGTGCCGCAATCGACGACGGCAGAGACCTTATGCACTTTGGGCGTGCCATCATCCTTGAGCGAGGCCTCAACCACTTCTGCAACAATTGTGCCGAACGATTCTACCAGTGCAATCCCGCGACCAACACCTGCAGGGAGGGACGTGCCCCATCCTGATTGCTTCGCCACTGCATCGAGCACGGCAAGATGCCGCGATCCGGCTGGCAAATGAGCGCGCCGGAACTGATAGGGGTCTTGCCCCGCTGCATGGGCCAGTTCATCAACAAAGCTTTCGTTGAAAAACCCGTGCTGACTTGCGTTGACCGAGCGCCAGAAAGCATTGACTTGATTCGAGATATAGTCGTGGTGGCGCGCCTCGAATTCGGGGATGGTGTAAGGCACAGTGCCTTCGCGCGCGGCATCATCCTTTTGCGCATAGTCAGAGGCCCAAGCGAGGATCTTTCCGTCTTTACCCAGACTGGCCTGAAGCCGCGCCGCAACCTGTGGGCGATAGGCACCGTGCTTCACTTCTTCCTCTCGGCTCCAGATGAGCTTCACCGGGTAAGGCACTTGCAAGGCGATCTTGGCAATCTGATCAATGATCTGGCAATAATCAGGAAAGCGTCGACCAAAGCCGCCGCCCATAATCATGGGATGAAACGTCACGGCATCAACGCTGATATTCGCGGCCGCCGCTAGCTTCATCCGGGTTGAAAGCGGATCTTGCAGCCCGCCCCAAGCTTCGAGTTTGCCATCCTTATACTGCGCGACCATCGCAAAAGGCTCCATCATCGCCTGATGGAGGAATGGGGCTTTATACGCGCCGGTCAGGGACTTTCCGTCGGCAGGGGCTGCCAGCGGCTTTCCTGCATTGTTGAGCGCATCTTGCGCTGCAAAGATGGATGACGATGAGAGGGTGCCGTGCCCACCATCGGTAAATTTGGGCGCGAGCGCTTGAAGCCCCTTCGTCGCTTGCCAATAGCCTTTGGCGATGACGACAACGGCTTCATCAAGCTTGATCACTTTTTCAACGCCAGCAACAGCCAGTGCTGGCTTTTCATCAACCGCTTCGAGCTTTCCGTCGCGGACCGGTGCCATCATAATCGTGGCGACACGCATGTCAGGCACCGCAACATCAATCGTATAGCGGGCGGTCCCATCAACTTTGCTTGGGATATCGATCCTTGGCACGGGTTTACCGATAAATTGATAGTTCTTGCGGTCTTTAAGCTTGGGTTCGCTCGTCAGGGTGCGGCCTGCTGCACCTTCTGCCAAGGCGCCGTAGCGCAACGCTTGGCCCGATTTTGCATGGACCACATGGCCTTTTTCGGTGGTGAGCTCAGCGGCAGGCACGCCAATGCGGCTCGCCGCTTCTTCAATCAACGCCAATCGCGTTGCGGCCCCGATCACACGAAAGCCGTGTTGCCCCGTAGCGCGCATCGCAGAAGACCCACCGGTGAGCTGCACGGGCATCGACCGCGCCATCATTGAAACCCATGAAGTTGGCATAGCATTTGCCAGCGCAGGCATACCACCCATCTCTCCCATGAAATACCGCCCTAGCGCAGTATTGGCAAAGCCGCCTTCGGGCGGGGCTTGTTCAACCTTTATTTTCGACCAATCGGCGTCAAGTTCCTCGGCGAGCATTTGTGCCAAGCCAGTGTGCGATCCTTGGCCAAAATCAATATGTGGCGAATAGAGCGTCACGACGTCGTCTGCCCCGATTTTGATCCAAGCGAGGAACGAGGCCTCATGCGCGCCAGTCGTTGACGCAATCGCCTTCTTGAGTGCCGCCGAATCGGCAATTTTGAGCGCAAATAGTCCACCGCCGACCAGGGCTGCGCCGCCGATCAAGAACGCGCGCCGCTTGACACCTTTTCGTTTGGCCGGAGCGGCACCATCATTTTCGAGCACGGGGTTATCAGCCATTGTCTTTCTCCCTATGCGCGAACAGCGGCGTGGATAGCCTTGCGGATGCGCGGATATGTGCCGCACCGGCATATGTTCGTCATCGCTTCATCAATCTGCGCGTCGGTTGGGTTGCCCGTTTTCTTGAGCAAGGCTGCCGCCGCCATGATCTGGCCCGATTGGCAATAGCCGCACTGCGGCACCTGAGCGTCGATCCACGCCTGTTGCAAAGGGTGGAGCGCACCTTCTGTGTTGATCAAGCCTTCAATCGTTGTGATCGCCTTGCCCGAAATAGCGCTCACCGGGACGCTACACGAGCGCGTAATTTCGCCGTTCACATGCACCGAGCACGCACCACACGCTGCAATCCCGCAGCCAAATTTCGTGCCGGTCAAGCCGAGTTCTTCGCGAAGCGCCCAAAGAAGCGGCGTATCGGGCTCAGCCGTGAGCGACACGGACTTGCCATTGACTATGGTTTGGATGGGCATGATTTCCCTTTCAGGCCGAAGTGCGGAGAATACGTTTCACTGTGCAACTTGTGGGGCAAGGACCAAGCCTAGGTCAACCGTCTTTCGCGCGTGAAGATCACCGCACAGAAAAATGTCTAAGGTTCGTCCTGAGAAGAGGAAGAACGCTGGAGCGGGCGAAGGGATTCGAGTGTTAGCAGATTGGCTGAAAGTGGCAGTTTGAATGTTCTGCATTCATGAGCCTGACATGGGAGTGGGTGGATTGGCGTAACATGTTGAAATTGCAAATCTAATCAAATCATTGAAAAGTAGGAAAAAACCTCTTATAGATCATTCTATTGCAAGGTGCCAAATTGATCTACGACGCCCGCCAGATTGCCAATTGGTTCATTGAACGCGCTGCCAAGGATGGCAGGGCGCTTTCAATTATGTCTTTGTTAAAGCTGGCTTACATTACACATGGCTGGAACCTCGAAACGAGGAATGCGCCGCTTTTCAACAACCGCATCGAA
>JBEGTP010000054.1:0-2602 GCA_041179365.1 Pseudomonadota bacterium | reverse complement strand
GCCCTCTTCGCTGATCATTGCGATGACCGTGCCCACTTTCACGCCCTCAGAGCCCTCGGCGATGAGGATGGCTGAAACCACGCCTTCGTCAACAGCCTCAAACTCCATCGTCGCCTTATCGGTTTCGATTTCGGCAAGAATGTCTCCGGCTTTCACCGCGTCGCCAGGCTTCACCAGCCATTTGGCAAGCGTACCCTCTTCCATCGTGGGAGAGAGGGCGGGCATTTTGATTTCGACGCTCATCAATATTGCTCCACCAGAACGTCAGTATAAAGGTCAGAGAGTGGCGGCTCTGGCGAAGTTTCTGCAAAATCAGCCGCTTCGGTCACGATGCTTCTGATCTCCTTGTCGATCCCCTTCAATTCATCTTCGCCAACGCCTGCCTTTTCGAGGTCATGTTTGAGCGCTTCAATCGGGTCAGAATGTTCGCGCACGTCCTGCACTTCTTCGCGCGTGCGGTATTTGGCGGGGTCTGACATCGAATGCCCACGATACCGATAGGTTTGCGCTTCAATGATGATCGGCCCCGCGCCTGAGCGAACATAATCTGTCGCAGCTTCAGCCACGCCGCGCATTTCAAGCACGTCCATGCCGTTGCCGACAAGTCCGGGGATGCGAAAGGCCTCGCCACGCCGATGAAAATGCGTTTCCGCGCTTGAGCGCTCAACGCTCGTGCCCATGGCATAACGGTTATTCTCGACCACGAAGATGATCGGCAATTTCCACAGTGCGGCCATGTTAAACGCTTCGTAGACTTGCCCTTGGTTGGCCGCGCCATCGCAGAAATAGGCGACGCAGAGCCCGCCATCTTCATTATATTTATGCGCAAACGCCAAGCCCGAACCAAGCGGAACCTGCGCCCCCACGATACCGTGCCCGCCGTAAAACTTATGCTCTGTCGAGAACATGTGCATCGAGCCGCCCTTGCCGCGCGAGATCCCTGCTTCGCGGCCTGTTAGCTCTGCCATGATGACTTTGGGATCAATTCCGTATGCGAGCATATGCCCGTGGTCGCGGTAGCCCGTAATCACGCTGTCATTGCTGCCCAAGGAGGATTGGATACCAACAGCAACGGCTTCCTGGCCGATATAGAGATGGCAAAAACCGCCGATCAGCCCCAACCCGTAGAGCTGGCCCGCGCGCTCTTCAAATCGGCGGATCAAAACCATGTTGCGGTAAAAGTTGAGGAGCTCTTCTTTGCTTGCCTTGAAACGCTGGGGAGCCGCAGGCGCATCAGGAACATTGTCCATTGGAACACTGCCCTTGGGAACACTGTCCTTGGGAACACTGTCCTTCGCGTTGCGCGTCGATGCCTTTGCCAAGTCCGGCCCTTTCAAACTGCGATGAATATCGCTTGATGGCTTGGGCTATAGCGATGGAAGGGGATGTTTCGCAACGCCCGAAAGGCGAAAAACGTTACGGCTGTCTCTTTTTTTAGCCTAGTCTTGGATTGGAATGATCACTTCATCGGGATGGGCCAGACCGAGTTCGCGCCGCACCATCTCATCGACCAAATCAGGGTTCGCGCGGTTCGGATCAAGCAGAGCAACGCGGTTGGCGAGCTCCCCCTTTTCCTTCTCAACGAGCATCAAGTCGCCCTGTCGCTGCTCGAGTCTTTGTCGATACTCAAACCCTGCCAGAACGCCGTTCGCCCCGAAAAGGGCATAGCCGCCGAAGAAGGCAACAATGATGAGTGCAAGCGCCGGCGTGGCCACCGAACGTAGCGTGCTCCAAAATTTCTTTGCCTTTTTCATATAAACCCTTGAATCATAGTGGATTCGTCGGGTCAACCTCAACTCATCGCGAAAAGGACTCGGTTGAGTCGCTATTCACAGGTTTATCCACAATTATCCGCGGTTAGAGCGAAAAATCCCCCGCCCCGCATAGCGCGCAAGGCCATCCAGCTGCTCTTCGATGCGGATCAGCTGGTTGTATTTCGCGAGCCGGTCCGAACGCGCGAGGCTCCCGGTTTTGATTTGACCGCAATTCGTCGCGACGGCGAGGTCGGCAATGGTGGAATCTTCAGTTTCGCCTGAGCGGTGTGACATGACGGCGGTGTAGCCGGCACGGTGCGCCATATCGACAGCGGCCAGCGTTTCTGTTAGCGTGCCGATCTGATTGACTTTGATGAGGATCGAGTTCGCAAGCCCCTCCTTGATGCCGTCGGCAAGTCGCGCTGGGTTGGTGACGAAGAGATCATCGCCGACCAGTTGAACTTTGCTGCCGATCTTTTCAGTGAGCATTTTCCAGCCCGCGCGATCATCTTCGCCCATGCCGTCTTCGATAGATGCAATGGGGTAGCGCGCCGCGAGATCAGCGAGATAATCAACCTTTTCCGCAGGTGAGAGCACCCTGCCCTCACCGTCAAGATGGTAGGCACCGTCGCGGAAATACTCTGTTGCGGCGCAATCAAGCGCAAGCATAACATCATCGCCTGGCCGGTATCCTGCCGCCTCAATAGAGGCCATGATGAAATCAAGCGCATCACTCGCCGAGCCAAGATTGGGGGCAAAACCCCCTTCATCGCCCACCGAGGTCGCCAAGCCCTTTTCATGGAGCTTAGCCTTAAGCGTGTGGAATATCTCTGACCCCATCCGCACCG
>JBEGTP010000053.1:0-33746 GCA_041179365.1 Pseudomonadota bacterium | reverse complement strand
ATGAAGAAGGCGAACTGGTTGAGTTGCGTTTCAAAGTCAGAAAGGGTGTAAATCACTTTCATGCTCTTCACGAGCGGGTCGATCAGATTGGTGACGAACGCCCAGATGAAGAACAATGTGGTGATAAACACCAGCGCTGTGGCGACGCCGCCACTTTTTTGGCCCTGTGGTGCGGCCCCTTGATCAGACATGAAATTCCCCTCTTGCTACCCTTTGGCCTTTTCCCCTCCAACCCAGCGCCGGGCAATCATAAAATGCCAACACGCAGACGAAGGAAGGGCAAGCCAGTTGATCTTCTATTTGTCTGAGTATATCCCGAGGTCAAAGGCGTCAATGCCAGTTTACGACGAGGCGGTGATGAAGCAATTTTTACGTACAATCGGTTTGGGGGTTTTGGCGATGCTAAGTGTTGAAGCACAGGCGGAGGCAGCGACCGCAAGTAGAATGGACGCTGGAACGCTCAAATCTGGTGCGAAGATTGAGGCCATCACCTTGACCAATACGCACGGTATGTCGGCGCGGATTTTGACATATGGGGCCACGTTGCAGTCACTCATTGCACCGAACAGCAAAGGCGTGAAGACCGACGTCATCTTGGGCTTTGACAACGCTGCGGACTATGAAACGCATCAAAGCTACTTCGGGGTTACGGTCGGGCGTTATGCTAACCGCATTGCAAAGGGCCAGTTCACGCTTGACGGCGTCGCTTACCAGTTGCCCACCAATAACGGTCCCAATTCATTGCACGGCGGTGGGCATGGGTTTGACCGCATGCTTTGGGTGGTGAAGTCAATAGCGAGCGGGCCCGTCGCCTCGGTGGTGTTGACCCATTTTAGCCCCGATGGCGAGTCAGGCTACCCCGGAGCAATCAACGCCAGTGTCACATATGCGCTCGATGAAAGCGGTAACCTTAAAATCACGTTTGAGGCCAGTACAACCAAACCGACCATCCTCAACATGACCAATCATGCCTTGTTCAATCTGGCCGGCGATGGCGCCAGTATGGGAACGGCGCAGCATTGGCTGATGATCCCCGCCAAAGCCTATACGCCGGTGGACGAGACGCTCATTCCAACCGGCGAATTGCGACCCGTGAAGGGCAGCGTGTTTGATTTCACCAAAGGGCGCGGACTAGCCGAAGGGCTGCGCGATGGCCGCGATCCCCAAATCCTTGTGGGGCGCGGCTATGATCATAATTTCGCGCTCGACAAGGGGCAAACCAAAGACCCAGAACGCGCAGCGCAGTTGATGGACCCCGTCTCCGGCATCGTTCTTGACGTGTTGACCACCGAACCCGGCCTACAACTATATACCGGCAACTTCCTTGATGGCACTGTCGCGGGGAAGAAGGGGCATCTCTACCGTATGGGCGACGGCATCGCGCTGGAGCCGCAAAAATTTCCAGACACGCCCAACCAGCCCAAATTTGGTTCAGCGCGTGTTGATCCGGGCACGCCTTATCGCCATGTCATGATCTACCGCTTGTCAGTCAAAAAATGAAACGCACGTTGCGCTCCGCGGCTTGGTTTAACAATCCTGACAACATCGACATGACGGCGCTCTACCTGGAGCGCTACCTGAACTTTGGTCTGAGCATGGAAGAACTCCGGTCGGGCCGCCCGATTATTGGCATTGCCCAAACGGGCTCTGATTTGTCGCCGTGCAACCGCCACCATCTGGTCCTCGCGGAGCGTGTGCGCGAGGGCATTCGCGAAGCAGGCGGCATCGCAATCGAGTTCCCGGTTCATCCGATTCAGGAAACCGGCAAACGACCTACCGCAGCGCTCGACCGAAACCTCGCCTATCTCGGGCTGGTCGAGGTGTTGCATGGCTATCCGCTTGACGGCGTGGTTCTGACGATTGGGTGCGACAAGACAACGCCAGCCTGCCTTATGGCCGCCGCAACAGTCAACCTGCCCGCGATTGCCCTTTCGGTCGGGCCGATGCTCAATGGATGGCATAAGGGAGAGCGCACCGGCAGCGGCACCATTGTGTGGAAAGCGCGCGAAATGCTGAGCCGCGGTGAAATCGATGATGCGGGGTTTATCAAGCTCGTCGCGTCGTCCGCGCCTTCGACCGGCTATTGCAACACGATGGGAACGGCGAGCACGATGAACGCCTTGTGCGAGGTGCTTGGCATGTCGCTCCCCGGTTCAGCGGCAATCCCAGCGCCTTACCGAGACCGCCAAGAAAATGCGTATCGCACTGGGTTACGCATCGTCGAGATGGTCGACGCGGATAGGAAGCCATCTGACATCATGACGCGCGATGCTTTTCTGAATGCGATCGTCGTCAATTCGGCCATTGGCGGATCGACCAATGCGCCGATCCATTTGCAGGCCATTGCGCGGCATATGGGCGTCGACCTTACCGTTCGTGACTGGCAAGAGCATGGCCACAAAATCCCGCTCCTCGTCAATCTCCAGCCCGCCGGAGACTATCTGGGGGAGGATTATTACCGCGCGGGCGGCGTGCCTGCGGTGGTCAATCAACTCATGGAACAGGGTTTGATCCATGAAGATGCGGTGACCGCCAATGGCAAGAGCATCGGCGATAATTGCCGGGGCGTGGCGATTGAGGATGAGAGGGTCATTCGACCTTTCGATCAGCCCGTGAAGCCCGATGCCGGGTTCGTGGTTTTCTCCGGAAATCTGTTCGACTCAGCGATCATGAAGACGAGCGTGATTTCGCCTGATTTCCGCGCACGCTATCTGAGCAACCCCGATGATCCTGATGCGTTTGAAGGGCCGATTGTGGTGTTTGACGGGCCAGAGGATTATCACGCACGGATCGATGATCCCGCCGTCGGGATCGATGCGACCACATTGCTTATCATGCGCGGCGTTGGACCGATTGGCTATCCAGGGTCAGCTGAAGTCGTGAATATGCGCGCGCCGGCCTATCTTCTACGCGAGGGTGTGCGCGATTTACCCTGCCTTGGTGACGGACGACAATCGGGCACGTCAGGGTCTCCTTCTATCCTCAACGCCTCGCCCGAAGCCGCTGCGGGCGGCGGCCTCGGACTGCTTAAATCAGGAGACCGCGTGAGGATTGACCTCCGCAAGGGCACCGCCGATGTGCTCATCTCAGGTGAAGACCTCGCCGCTCGTAAGCTGGCGCTAGCGGCAGCGGGCGGGTATGCTATCCCTCCATCGCAAACGCCTTGGCAGCAAATCCAGCGCGGGCTTGTGGGGCAGATGGAGAGCGGCGCGATCCTCGAAGGTGCAGAGGCATTTCAGCGCATCGCCCAGACACGCGGCCTGCCGAGGGATAATCATTGAAATGGGTGCTGAAGGCCTTGCTGGCGACCCGACACGTGTGGAGCTGACATGATGCTATCGCTCGTTCAATTTGAAAAACACGGTCTGCGCGGCGTCGCGGCGCTGGACGGGCAGGGGCACGCTTTTGCCCTGAACGGCGCGAAAACGACCCGCACACTCGCTGAGCAGGCACTGAAAGAGGGCAAATCGCTTGCCGCTCTCGCGCAAAATTTGGCCGGCGAGGCCGTTGACCTCACGACCCTCACCTTCCTCCCTCCAATCGACCATCTTGACCCCGCTCACCTTCTCGTCAGCGGCACCGGCCTCACTCATCTCGGCTCAGCCGAGGGCCGCGACAAGATGCACAAAGCCGCCGCTGCCGGGCAGGCAACCGATTCGATGCGCATGTTCCTCGAAGGGTTGGAAGGCGGAAAACCAGCAGCTGGCGCAATCGGCCAGCAGCCCGAGTGGTTCTACAAGGGCGATGGCACGATCCTCGTGGCACCTGGCGCGGCGCTGACAATGCCGGGCTTTGCGCTTGACGGCGGCGAAGAGCCAGAGATTGCGGGCCTCTACCTGATCGACGCGGATGGTACGCCCGTTCGCCTCGGCTTTGCACTGGGCAATGAGTTTTCAGATCATGTGACCGAGCGACATAACTATCTCTGGCTAGCGCATAGCAAGCTCCGCCAAGCCGCCATTGGCCCTGAACTTTTGCTCGGCGATCTCCCGGCCAACATTTGCGGCACAAGCCGCATCATTCGCGACGGAGCGACGCTTTGGGAAAAACCCTTCCTGTCAGGCGAGGCGAATATGTCGCACACCGTGAGCAACCTTGAACACCACCATTTCAAAAACGCGCTGTTCCGTAAACCCGGAGACATCCACGTCCATTTCTTCGGAACTGCAACCTTATCCGTTAGCGAAGGCATCAAGACGCAACCCGGCGATGTCTTCGAAATCACTGCCGATGCTTTCCGAATTGCCTTGCGAAATCCGCTGGCAGTGGCCCCAGATGCAGGGCTCGTATCGGTGCGCGCGCTATGATTAAAATGGGCCTCGTCGGTTTTGGCAAAATCGCAGCCGATGAGCATGTCCCTGCTATCGCGCGAACAGAAGGCGCAGCGCTTATCGCGGTCGCAAGCCGCAATGCCCAGTGCGCCGGGGCAAACAATTATCCCGACCTCGCGGCCATGCTTGCAGGCGAGCCCGCGCTTGACGCAATCATCCTCTGTCAGCCACCACAGGCGCGCTATGAAGCCGCCCGGATGGCCTTGACGGCTGGCAAGCATGTCTTCCTCGAAAAGCCACCGGGCGCCACCCTATCAGAAGTCGATGCGCTAATTGCGCTGGCAAACGCCCAAGGCGTCACGCTCTTTGCCAGCTGGCATTCGCGCTGGTCACAGCCGGTCGCGGCACTCAAAGCATGGGTTGCCGTCAACACGCTTCGCCGCGTGACCATCACGTGGAAAGAAGACGTCCGCCGCTGGCATCCGGGGCAGGACTGGATTTGGGAGGCTGGCGGGTTTGGCGTTTTTGATCCGGGTATCAACGCGCTTTCGATCCTCACCGAGGTCGTGCAAGAGCGCATCCGTCTGACAGGCGCGACGCTTGAAATTCCCGTCAATCGCGCGGCCCCGATCGCCGTTGAAATGGCGATGGAGACGGCCAGCGGCGCGCCAGTGTCTGCGACGTTTGATTGGCGGCAAACGGGCAAGCAAACTTGGGAAATTCTGATCGAAGCGGAGAATGGCGACACCCTTTTTTCACAAGGCGGAGATGACGCCGCAACTGCCAAGGCATCGGAAGACTCCTCGCTCGCACCGGAGTACCGCGCGATATACCGCCATTTTGTTGCGCTGGTCCGCGCCGGGAAAAGCGATGTGGACCTCACGCCGCTGCAATTGGTCGCCGATGCTTGGCTCTGCGGCCATATGGTGCCCGCCGATCCGTTTGAGGATGGATGAGCACCGAGCGCATTCACCAAGCCATTGCACGCGCTCTGGGCACAGCGATCCTCATGGGGAGGCATCGTCCCGGCGACAGCTTGGAAGGCGAAATTGAAAGTGCCGGCGCGCTCCATGTTTCGCGCACAGCCTACCGCGAGGCCATCCGCATTCTGGTCGCTAAGGGGATGCTCGAAAGTCGGCCGAAAGCCGGAACCCGGGTCACGCCGAGAGGACGCTGGAACTTGCTTGATCCCGACGTTCTCGCATGGGCGTTTTCAGGAGACCCTGACGAGCCCTTTATCGCAGGCCTTTTCGAACTGCGCGGAATCATCGAGCCCGCAGCGGCAGCATTGGCGGCGTTGCGGCGCGACGAGAAACAGCTGGCCGCCATGGCGGACGCGCTCGAGGGCATGCGCGTGCACGGCCTCGCAAGCGAAGCGGGCCAAGCCGCAGACCAGGATTTTCACCGCGCGATTCTCGAAGCGACGCACAATGATGCGCTCGCCTCGCTTGCCAGTTCAGTTGGAGCGGCTGTCCGCTGGACAACGCGCTTCAAGCAACGCCACGCGGCCCTCCCGCGCGATCCGCTCCCCGATCACGAGAGCGTTTTTACGGCGATTGCCGCGCGCAATGAAACCGGTGCCCGCGAGGCGATGGCCCGTCTGCTGCACCTCGCGCTCGCCGACATGGAGCGCAGCTGAAGCCCCAGCGTGCTTTAAATTTTAGCGACGAGTTCGGGAACGGCTTTGAACAAATCAGCGACCAGTCCGATATCCGCAACCTGAAAAATCGGCGCATCTTCATCCTTGTTAATCGCAATGATCGTCTTGCTATCTTTCATCCCAGCAAGGTGCTGAATTGCCCCTGAAATGCCAACCGCGACATAGACTTCGGGGGCCACAATCTTGCCGGTCTGCCCGACTTGATAGTCATTGGGCACATAGCCCGCATCCACGGCGGCACGGCTGGCGCCAACGGCGGCCCCAAGCTTATCCGCGAGCGGAAAAATAATCTCTTCAAACGTCGCTGCGTCCTTGAGCGCGCGACCGCCTGAGACGATGATCTTAGCACTCGTCAATTCAGGGCGTTCAAGCTTAGCGATTTCTGCGCCAACGAATGCGGAAAGCCCCGCGTCGCCGCCGCCTGAAACAGCCTCAATGCTTGCGGATCCCCCACTTGGCTCGGCCTTCACAAAGGCCGTCCCGCGCACAGTGATGACCTTTTTCGCGTCGGACGACTGAACGGTTGCGATGGCATTGCCCGCATAAATGGGGCGCGTGAAGGTATCCGCACTTTCGACTGACAAGATGTCGCTGATCTGCATAACGTCGAGGCTTGCCGCGACGCGTGGCGCGATATTTTTGCCGTGCGCCGTCGCTGGCGCGAGGAAGGCATCATGGTTTGCCATGAGCCCAGCAATGAGCGGCGCAACATTTTCAGCCAGCGCATTGGCAAACGCCGCGTCGTTCGCAAGAAGCACTTTGGAAACTCCCGCCACTTTGGCGGCTTGGTCTGCAACGGCAGAGCAACCGTTGCCGGCAACCAGCGCGTGCACATCGCCGAGTTTGGCTGCAGCCGTGACCACGGCTAACGTCGCGTCCTTCATCGACGCATTGTCATGTTCTACCCAAATGAGGACGCTCATGCTGTCACTCCCATTTCCTTAAGTTTAGCAGCAAGCGCATCAACATCTGCCACCTTGATGCCTGCACTCCGCGTTGCCGGTTCAACAACTTTGAGCGTTTTGAGACGTGGTGAAACATCCACGCCGTAATCGGCGGGTGTCTTCATCGCCATCGGCTTGCTTTTGGCCTTCATGATATTCGGCAGCGATGCATAGCGCGGTTCGTTGAGGCGCAGATCAGTGGTGATGATCGCGGGTGTCTTGAGGCTGACCGTTTCGGAACCGCCATCGACTTCGCGGGTCACGTTCACGCTATCGCCCGACACTTCGACCTTGCTCGCAAACGTGCCCTGCGGACGGCCCGTCAGGGCGGCGAGCATCTGGCCAGTCTGGTTCGAATCGTCATCAATCGCCTGTTTGCCAAGGATGACGAGACCTGGGGCTTCCTCTTCCATGATCTTTGCGAGCAATTTAGCAACGCCCAGCGGCTCAACATCTTCTGCTACGACCAGTATGGCGCGATCCGCTCCCATAGCGAGCGCTGTCCGCAAAGTTTCCTGAGCCTTTTCAGGGCCAACGGAGACCGCGATCACTTCAGTCGCCACACCCTTCTCGCGCAAGCGCAAGGCCTCTTCAATGGCGATTTCATCAAAGGGATTCATCGACATTTTTACGTTGGCGAGATCAACGCCCGAACCATCAGACTTCACCCGTGGCTTCACATTATAGTCGATCACCCGCTTTACGGGGACGAGGATTTTCATCGGTTATACCTCCAAGAGAATCGCTTTACGTTTACGTCAAGTTGCGCGCGCTTTGCACAATAGAGAAGCGTTTGGCAAGGCTCAGGCTGCCTTGCGAACCTCGGCAACGATCTTTTTCGCCGCATCGCCTAGATCATTCGCCGCGACAATCGGCAGACCTGAATTCGCAAGTATGTCTTTGCCCTGCTGCACATTGGTGCCTTCTAGCCGGACAACGAGCGGCACCGAGAGGTTCACCTCCTTCGCCGCCGCGACAATACCATCGGCGATAATGTCGCACTTCATAATGCCGCCGAAAATGTTGACGAGGATGCCCTTTACAGCGGGGTCAGCGAGGATAATCTTGAAGGCAGACGTCACTTTCTCTTTGTTAGCACCGCCGCCAACATCAAGGAAATTGGCAGGAAATTCACCATTTAATTTGATGATGTCCATCGTCGCCATGGCGAGGCCCGCACCATTGACCATACAGCCGATGTTGCCATCGAGCTTGATGTAGGCAAGGTCATATTTCGACGCTTCGACTTCGGCTGGATCTTCTTCCGTCAAATCGCGCAATGCGGCCAAATCTTTGTGGCGGAACATGGCGTTGCCATCAAATGCAACTTTGGCGTCGAGCACCAAAAGCTTGTCACCCTCAGCTGTTGGGCAGACAGCGAGCGGATTGATCTCAATTTGCTCTGCATCGGTCCCTAAAAACGTCGCATAGAGCCCTGCGAGAACGCTTTGCGCCTGCTTTGCCAAATCTCCCGTCAGGCCAAGCGAGTCGGCGACTGAACGGCCATGGTGCGGCATCAGGCCCGTGGCGGGATCGATGGTGAAGGTGTGGATTTTTTCGGGCGTAGAATGCGCCACTTCTTCAATATCCATTCCGCCTTCGGTTGAGGCAACGATGGCAATCCGGCTGCTGGCTCGGTCAACAAGCAGGGCCAGATAGAATTCTTTGCCGATGTCTACGCCGTCGGTTATGTAGAGCCGATTGACTTGCTTTCCGGCTTCACCCGTTTGAATCGTAACCAGCGTATTGCCGAGCATATCGGTGGCATGAGCACGCACCTCATCAAGCGACTTGGCAAGGCGCACACCGCCCTTTGCATCGGGCCCTAATTCTTTGAACTTGCCTTTGCCGCGTCCCCCCGCATGGATCTGCGCCTTGACGACATAAAGCGGCCCCGGGAGCGCCTCGGCAGCCTTGACCGCTTCTTCAACGGTGAGCGCTGCGATACCTTTTGGAACAGCGACGCCGAATTTTGCGAGCAACTCTTTGGCTTGATATTCATGAATGTTCATTAGGCCGCCTTTTCAAATGGAATCCGTTTGTGCACCGGCCTAAAGCATAGACAGCCGTGCGCTGCAACTACTCTAAAGGGCACATTTCAGCCAAGCGGCGGATGTGACGGTCACGATCTCCGGGTCTTTGAGCGCACGGACATTGTGCATAAGCCGCTCGAACGACATCTCGCTGAGCTTTTCATCGCGTAGATTTCCAAGCGACGCCATGCGCCGCAACTGAAAGAGTGAGAGCCTAGCGACCATCATTTTGGCCATGCAGGTTGCTACGTTTTTGTGCACGCCCGCGTTCATCAAGCTGTTGCGCACGCGCTGTTCGATCGGTCCGCAGGCAGTGAGTAAAAGGAGCAAGGCAAAGGCTAAACCACGGAACATGTGCTCTTATACTGCCTGCACAAAGGCGCGTGCAACCCAGCCCGCTTTTGCCGCTTTGCTTGTGACCACCCGCGCATCCCAAGCCTTTTCGCCTCGCCGTGCCACTTCGCGGGAGATGTCTCCGTAAATGCCCGCAGCGGTAAGAACAGCCCAGCGCGACCGAAACGGAAGCTGCTTGGCACCAACCCGCGCGCGGTCTTCATAATGGCTCGCCATGCGCTCAAGCTGACCCGCTAGATCCGCCAGCGCAACGCGGTACGGCGGCTTCATATGTTCGCCAGGCGGGATATCGGCCTTGCCTAGCCAGGTCGCTGGCAGATAGCAGCGACCGGCATCGGCATCTTCTGAAATGTCACGCGCGATATTGGCCAGCTGAAAGGCGAGGCCGAGATCATTGGCACGTGCGAGTGTATCTTCATCTTGGGGATCAACCCCCATGATGACCGCCATCATTTTTCCCACAACCCCGGCAACATGATAACAATAACGCAGAAGGTCTTCGGTTGTCCGCGGGCTAAATCCAGCGGCATCCATGGCGAAACCCTCTATCAGATCAAGCGGCCATGCGTGCGGGATCGCGCATTCGCGGACGACAAGGCCGAGCGCGTCAAAATTGGGGTCTCCCGTCTCCTCCCCCGCGAGCGCACGCGCGGTCATTGTCTTCAGGATGGCGAGGCGTTCGGCAGGGTTGTCAACGACACTAAGAACGCCGCCATGGTCTTGCCCGTCGGCAATATCATCGCATTTGCGGCACCAGCTGTAGAGCAGCCATGCGCGCTCTCGCGTCGTGTAGTCAAAAAGGCGGCTCGCCAAGGCAAAGGATTTTGATCCGCGCGCGATGCTTATTCTGGCAAAGTCGACAAGCGCAGCACGGTCCATAGTCAGAGGTCTTTGACCTGCATCGCAAAGATCGTTTGATGCGGCTCATAGCGAGCCATTCTGGCGAGCAATTGATCCAAATTATCATCGGCAATCAAGATCGACCGATGCTGCGGACGGACAAAACCAACGTCGGCCATATGCGCATTAAAAGCAATTAATTGATCATAAAACCCGCCCGCGTTGAGCAGGCCAACGGGCTTGCCATGATAGCCCAACTGAGCCCAGCTGACCGCCTCCCAAAGCTCGTCCATCGTGCCAACGCCGCCAGGCAGGGTCAGAAATCCGTCTGAAAGGTCAGTAAACATCCGCTTGCGCTCATGCATCCCTGACACAACGTGAATTTCAGAACAGCCCCGATGGGTGACCTCGGCAGATTGAAGGGCTTCAGGGATCACCCCGATCACCTCTCCCCCTGCAGCAAGCGCTGCATCTGCTAACGCCCCCATCAACCCGAGCCGACCACCGCCATACACGATGCCAATGCCGCGCTTCGCGAGCACGCCGCCCACCAAGTGGGCCGTTTCCATAAAGAGCGGATCAGCGGGCGTGGCAGATCCACAATAGACAGCAAGGCGTTTCATAGAAGCGTCTTATCTGCTCTCTTTGCGCGATGAAAGCCTGAAGACTGCGGAAAGGCCAAAGACAAAAGAGCCGGAGGTTTCCCCCCGGCTCCCTGTAGTTCCGTCGGTTGGACTGACGCCTAGGACGTCAATTCGGCCGTGTCGATCTTAACGCCAGCACCCATTGTTGAGCTAATCGCGACCTTGCGGACGTATTTGCCCTTAGCCCCTGTCGGCTTGGCCTTGACGACGGCATCGACTAGGGCATCAAAATTGGCGCGGAGCGCTTCGGCTTTGAAGCTTGCCTTGCCAATGCCGGCATGAATAATTCCAGCTTTTTCAACGCGATATTCGATTTGACCGCCCTTGGCAGCACGAACGGCTTCACCCACATTTGGTGTCACGGTACCGAGTTTCGGATTAGGCATCAGGCCCTTTGGACCCAGCACTTTACCAAGACGACCAACAAGACCCATCATGTCTGGCGTGGCGATGCAGCGTTCAAACTCAATCTTGCCATTTTGGCAGATTTCGAGAAGGTCTTCAGCGCCGACAACATCGGCTCCAGCGGCCCGCGCTTCATCAGCTTTATCGCCGCGCGCAAAAACACCAACGCGCACGGTTTTTCCCGTCCCGCTCGGCAACGTCACAACGCCGCGCACCATCTGATCCGCATGACGCGGATCAACGCCCAAGTTCATGGCGATTTCGATGGTCTCATCGAACTTTGATGTCGCGTTCGCTTTGATCAACGCGATCGCCTCATCGACACCGTGGAGCTTTTCGGAATCAACCGCTGCTGCGATGACTTTTGCCTTTTTGCTTTGAAATGCCATTGTCTTATCCCCCCACCACGTCGAGGCCCATGGCCCGCGCGCTGCCTTCGATGATGCGCGTTGCCGCTTCAAGATCGTTGGCGTTCAAGTCTTTCATCTTAATTTCAGCAATTTCAGCCAGCTTCGAACGCTCAATCGTGCCCGCTGAGAGCTTGCCAGGCTCTTTCGAGCCCTTGTCGAGCTTAGCCGCTTTTTTGATGAGGTAGGTTGCCGGCGCTGTCTTCGTGATGAAGGTGAAGCTCTTATCCGCAAACACGGTGATCACCGTTGGGATTGGCATACCCTTTTCAAGCTCGGTCGTCGCCGCGTTGAAAGCCTTGCAAAATTCCATGATGTTGACGCCGCGCTGGCCCAACGCAGGGCCAATCGGCGGGGATGGGTTTGCAGCACCCGCGGGCACTTGCAGCTTAATATAGCTGTCAATTTTCTTCGCCATTTTATCGTCTCACTCTTTAGGTTGGGCGCTGCCGCTGCGCGGCGTTGCCCGGTTCAAGTTTAGCGGTCCATACGGTGGTGGCCCACCTCCCGCCTTTTCCCGGTTCAAACCGGAAAGGGGTTATTTTGCGCGCTCGACCTGCTCGAAATCGAGCTCGACCGGGGTCGCGCGGCCAAAGATCGATACCGACACCTTGACCTTGTTCTTGTCAAAATCGAGTTCCTCAACAATGCCCGTAAAGCTCGCAAACGGACCTTCGAGCACCTTGACCTGATCGCCGATTTCATAATCGACGCGGATCTGTTGCTTGGGCGATGCCGCAGCTTCTTCTTTCGTATTGAGAATACGGGCGGCCTCAGCCTCAGTGATCGGTTGCGGTTTTCCAGAAGAGCCTAGAAACCCTGTGACCTTGGGCTGGTTTTTGACGAGGTGATACACATCATCATTCATCCGCAACTTGGCAAGCACATAGCCCGGGAAAAACTTACGTTCCGCCTGAACCTTTTTGCCGCGCCGCACTTCGGTTATCGTTTCCGTTGGCACCTCGACAGCATCAACCAAGGCCTCAAGCCCGAGGCGAGCGGCATCGGCCAGAATCTGGTCACGAACCTTGTTTTCAAAGCCAGAATAAGCGTGAATGATGTACCAGCGTGACATAACTTCCCAACAATCAGCTTGCGAGAGCCAGGAGCGATTTCACGACCCAGCTAAAAAACGAATCAACCCCAAGGAAAAAGGCACCGAGCAACGATGTCATGATGATCACCATCACCTCCGTCATCATCGTTTCGCGGCCCGTCGGCCAGACGACTTTCGCCGTCTCAGCGCGCACTTGCCGGATGAATTCACCGGGATTTACTTTTGCCATCGCCGAATCAAATCCTTGCCTTGTTCCGTCAACACAGCCCCGGGACCGGAAAAGTCCGGCCTAGCGCGCGCCCTGATGTCGGGATTGTGCGGGCCTTAGTAAGATTTCGCGCGCAAAGCAAGGGCGTTCGCGCCGATCCTCTTAACCTATGAGGGCGGCCACAAGCTGCTTAACTTTCTTCTGACGCCACTGCGGGAGCGGCGCAATCAACCAATAAGTAAGCGGCGAAGGCTGAGCCGTGTCGAGCGCTCTAACGCGCCCTGCAGAAAGATCACCCGCAGCGAGCAAATGTGGCACCGTCGCGCGGCCAAAGCCACTGGCAGCCGCATCGAGCGCGAGCCCGGCGTCGGCAACGCGCAAAACAGCCCCGTCAACTTCAGGGCTCTTTGGCCAAGCGATCGCTGTGTCGCCGCCGCCTTCGGGCGCTGCAACCGTTACAAACGCGCCCGAAGCAATCTCACAGCCTTCATGGTCGCCTGCTGAACTGCCAAACTGAACCGCGAGATCAAGATTGGCCTCGGTAAAATCAAGCGCATCATCAGCGTTGACGAGCACAAAGCGGATTTCCGGATCGCTCCGGCCATAAGCGGCGAGGCGCGGTGCCAGCCATTTAGCCGTGAAGTCGCGCGGCGCTGCAATAGTAAGCGACTTTGAAGACTGCCCTGCCTGCATCGCGCGGACCGATTCTTCAAACTGGAGAAAGCCCGAACGCAAAGCGTCAAGCCCGCCTTCGGCTTCCGCCGTCAACTCAAGCCCCTTTGAGGTCCGCCGAAAGAGGACGACACCGAGCACATCTTCAAGCGCGCGGATTTGCTGGCCGACTGCCGCTGGGGTCACCGCAAGCTCATCAGCGGCGCGGGTAAAGCTGAGATGACGCGCCGCTGCATCAAACACACGCAGCCCGTTCAGGGGCAAATGCGTTCGCTTCACGCGGCCGTCACCGGATCCTTGAGCAGAAATTCTGGAATGCCCGCCTCAAACTCTCTGCCGGTCGCGTCGATCATGCCGTAGGCGCCGCGCATGGCTCCGCTTGGGGTGTTCAAAGGACAGCCCGAAACATAGTCAAATGAATTACCAGGTTGAATGACGGGTTGTTCGCCAACGACACCATCGCCTTCAACCTGATGGAGGCCTCCGCGTTCATCAGAAATTTCCCAACGCCGCGTCAGCAGCTGCACCGGGCTTGTTCCATGGTTTTCGATGCGAATATGATACGCCCAGAACCACCGGTGACTGCGCGGATCTGACTGCTCAGGCAGAAAATTGACCGCGACCCGAACGATCACATCGCCGCTCGTTTGTTGGTAGGGGAAAAATGCGTCCATGATCATAGCCCAGCTTTCCGCAATGCGAGATCCAGATCATCGATTAGATCGTCAGGATCTTCAAGTCCGATATTGATCCGCAATAGGCCTTCTTCAACCCCCATCGCCGCGCGGGCTTCCGGGCCGACGCTGTGATGTGTCGTTGAGGCAGGGTGCGTTAACAAGCTCCGACTATCGCCGATATTGTTCGAAATGTCGATAAGTTCCAGCGCATTGAGAAGCGCCATAGCTTGGCTGCGCCCGCCATCGAGCTGAAATGAGAAGATCGGCCCGCACGCCTTCATTTGATGCATTGCAAGATTGTGTTGCGGGTGCGAGGGCAAGCCAGGATGCAACATCTTTGGGACGCGCGTCGCAAGAAACGTCCCGACCTTCAACGCGTTTTCCGACTGGCGCATCGCTCTCAGTTCAAGCGTTTCAAGGCCCTTCAAAACAACCCAAGCGTTAAATGGCGCGAGATTTGGCCCTGTATTGCGCTGAAAGGGCAAGAGCTTGTCATTGATAAAGGCGTTTGTTCCGCAAACCGCGCCAGCAAGAACGCGGCCTTGCCCGTCCATCATCTTTGTCGCTGAATAGGCGACCACATCAGCCCCGAAATCGAGTGGGCGTTGTAACACCGACGTTGCAAAAGCATTGTCCACAACGGTCGTAATACCGTGCTCTTTGGCGAGCCCGCAGACATACGCCAAATCGACAATATCCATCGTGGGGTTCGCGGGCGTTTCAAAAAAGAACACCTTAGTGTTGGGCTGGATCGCGGCTTTCCACGCGTCATTATCACGCGCATCGATTGTCGTCGTTTCGATCCCGAACTTGGGAAGAAGCGTGTCCGTCAGCCAGCGGCATGAACCAAAGGCAGCGCGCGCCGCGACGACATGATCCCCCATTTCGAGCTGACACAGAAGGGCCGTCGTCATCGCCGCCATGCCTGTGGCCTGTGCCCGGCAAGCTTCTGCTCCTTCCATGAGTGCAATACGCTCTTCCAGCATTTGAACGGTCGGGTTCTGGAGACGTGAATACGTCATCCCCGCATCGTCGCCGGCAAAACGCGCGGCTACAGTTTCAGCCGTGTCGTAAGTATAGCCCGATGTGAGGAACAATGCCTCTGATGTTTCGCCATGCTCTGATCGCCACGTCCCGCCGCGCACAGCCTGAGTGGCAGGCCGCCAGGTGCTCGTGATCGCGCGATTCTGTCCGGTATCTTTCTTCATGGCGGATGCTTTGCCGGTTTTGGGGGGTGCTGGTCAACTGCGAAGGTTGCGCAATTGCTGCGGCGTCCGAACTGTGCCGAACTTGGTCACGCTTTGGGCGTCCCGCCCGACAATATAATCGCTGCGGCCTGCTGATCAATATTGCCGCCAGAAAGGATAACGGCAACCCGCTTGCCCTTCATCCTTTCTTTTTCCTGCATCAACGCCGCAAGCGCGACGGCACCCGCCCCTTCGGCCAAATTATGGGTATCTTGCCAAAAGGCACGAATCGCGTTGGCCACTTCATCGTCAGTGACGGCAACAAATCGCTCAGCCCCTTTGCCAAAATAGTCGAGCGCCTCCTGCACCGGCGTGCAAACGGCGACACCGTCAGCAAAAGTATGCGCCGTTGGACTGGGAAGCAATGTGGCTGCTTCAAACGATCGCTTTGCCGCGTCAACATGCGCCGAAACAACGCCAACAATCTTGGTTTTCAAACCCAGCGCATCGCGCGCGGCAATTGTCCCGCACAGGCCTGAGCCACAACCAACCGGCACATACACCGTATCAAGATCAGCGACGGCATCGAACAACTCCAACCCGTAACTGGCAACGCCGCGCACTAATTCTGTGTGATAGGAAGGCACCATGAACAGGCCGTCTTGCGCCGCGCGGCTATTGGCTTCGACCTTGGCGCTATCAAAATCATGGCCATGTTCAATCAACGCAGCGCCAAAGGCCCGCATCGCCGCGTTCTTTTCGCGCGCATTGCCGTGCGGGACGATGATTGTCGCAGCCAGACCCGCCGCGCGAGCCGCGCGCACTTGAGCCTGCCCGTGATTGCCGCGCGTCGCGGTGATGATGCCTTTAACATCAGGGTGGGTTGCCCGCAGCCAATCGATATAGGTGATCGCGCCGCGCGCTTTGAACGCGCCGGTGGGCGTATGGTTCTCATGCTTGACCCAAATTTCGCACCCCGTCCGCTCCGCCAGCAAGGGCCACGCATATTGCGCCGTCGGGGGCATTTCGCGGTAAATACGCGCGGCAGCGGCGCGAAGCTGTTCGATTGTAAACATGGGCCCTGTTAAAGGGCCGCGAGCACCGCGTCACCCATTTCTGGTGTTGAGTGACTGCCGCCCAGATCGGGCGAGCGCGCGCCGCGAGCAAGTGACTTTGCCACCGCAGCCTCAATCCGGTCCGCAGCTTCCGCCATACCAAGCGAGTACCGGAGCATCATTCCGGCGGACAGAATGGTAGCCAGCGGATTGGCCTTTGCTTGGCCAGCGATGTCAGGTGCGGAGCCGTGAATGGGTTCATAAAGGCCTTTCTGATTCGCATCGAGCGAGGCAGACGGTAACATCCCGATGGATCCTACGCACATGCTTGCTTGGTCCGATAGAATATCGCCGAACAAATTGCCGGTGACGATCACATCAAACTGCCCCGGATTGCGCACCAGCTGCATCGCGCAATTATCAACATACATATGGCTGAGCTCGACCTCGGCATAGTCAGCGTGCGTCTCAATCATAACATCGCGCCAGAGCTGTGAGGTTTCAAGAACATTGGCCTTGTCGACCGAACAAAGCTTGCCCTTCCTTGCGCGCGCGGTTTCAAAACCTACCCGAGCAATCCGGCGCACTTCATCCTCATTATAGGACATAACGTCATAGCCTTCGCGCTTGCCATCGGCGGTTTTGCGCATGCCCTTTTCGCCAAAATAAACGTCGCCGTTGAGTTCGCGCACAATCACCATATCGATCTGGCGCGCCACTTCTGGGCGCAGCGCAGAGGCATCTGCAAGCTCTGCAAACAGCGTGGCCGGGCGCAAGTTTGCAAATAATGTGAGCTCCTTGCGTAGCCCTAAAATCGCTTGCTCGGGGCGCAAATGCCGTTCGAGCGCGTCGCAATCTGGATCACCCACCGCTCCGAATAAAATGGCATCAGCGCGCCGGGCAAGGTTCAGCGTTGCAGCCGGAAGCGGGTGGCCGGTCGCCTTATATGCGGCACCGCCAACCAGCGCTTCTTCAAACACAAGGTCGGGTAGCGCCAGTGCATCAAGCACGCGGCGCGCTTGCTGGATCACTTCGGGTCCGATCCCATCACCAGGAAGTAAGGCAATTAACATGGCGTTCTCCAATTCATCGCATGGCCCTTGGCTTATGCTGCGGCCCTTTTCAACCGTTCGGTGAGCCGTTCGCGCGCAGCAAGAATATCAATCCGCTGTCCAGCAAGGAGGTGTTTGTCGAAGCGCTCACCGTTCATCGTCAGCACGCGCAGCATTTCAGTCCAGGACGCGCCCGGTATCCCGCCATCATTGGCGCGGCCAAACCCCGCCACGCCGAGGATCAGCTGTTCATATTGGATCAACGCTCCCACCCAGCGCCGCGCGCTTGGTGCCGCTTCAATCGCCCTGATAACGCCGTCCAGCGCGTCAAATACATGGGGGTACGGGTGCGATTCTGGCAGACCCGCGGCAGCGATGGCCGTCGCCCAATCCAATCCAGCAGCCGCGAGCGCTTCCCCCAAAAGCGGGCCCCGGCTGTGGATCAACTCAATTGTGAGCGACGGCATTTGCTCTCTATTGCGCGCGCTGAACTGCGCCTCCACTTCATTGGCGGCGATCAGAACGGGTCGCATGGTCCGCGAATGGGCACCGCGCACATAGCCCACCAGCAGACCGTGATCGGGCGTCAGAACCCGCACGATCGCGCCCTGCTCTGCATGGTGGCGAACCCCACAAATGATCGCGCGCGTCTTAATGTGCATCGCGCCACCCTTAGGAAATTCGACGCTTTTAGCAATTCCTTAGGAGCTGCCTGTTATCGCGGGCGAATGGGAACGCCTTTGCGTCAACAAAATTTGAGTGAGACTGCACTCATAAACCGCATCGAGCTGCCTATCGATGCGACCGGCTTTGCGCCGCCTGTTGGCCAGCGCGTCAAATTCCGAGCCGGCGATGCGCCCAAATTCATTGTTTCGGTTGATACCGAAGAAGAGTTTGACTGGACTCGCCCGTTCAACCGCCTCGAGACCGAAACGCGCACGATTGCGCGGATGCCTTTTCTGACCAAGCGCTTCAATGAAGCCGGCGTGAAGCCTGTATTTCTCTGCGTTTATCCCGTCGTCGAGCATGAAGCGAGTGGGGCGATCATGCGTCGCCTCGTCGAAGAAGATCGCTGCGAAATTGGCGCGCACCTCCACCCATGGGTAACCCCGCCCTATGAAGAGGTCGTCAATATCCACAATAGCTTTACCGGCAATTTGGCCGTCGGATTGCAAAAGGCAAAGCTCCGCTGCCTGACCGAGCAAATTGAACACTGCACCGGGGTTCGGCCTGTCATCTACCGAGCGGGCCGCTACGGGATAGGCCCCTCAACGCTCTCTATCCTCGAAGAGCAAGGCTACCGGATCGACGTCTCCATTAGACCTTTGTTCGATTATTCGAATGAAGGGGGCCCTGATTTCCGCTCCCACCCCAATTGGGCGTGGCGCTCGTCCGAAGGCATTTTGCAAGTTCCCCTTACAACGGGTCGGCTTGGCGTGCTGCGCCGGACGGTCAATATCTCTGGAAACGGCTGGTCTGCCAATACGCTCGCGCGGTTAGGATTGCTCACCCGGGTGCCGCTCACGCCCGAGGGCATTCCCCTTGCAGAGGCGCTCGAAGCCATCCGCATTCTGCACGGTGAAGGACAAGACTTATTCTGCCTCTCCTTCCACTCGCCGTCAGCAGGCATCGGCTATACACCCTATGTCCGCGATGAGGCCGACCTCAAAGCATTTTGGAAATGGTGGGCGCATGTGATTTCGCTCCTCCTCAAACTCGGCGTCGAGCCCACGACCTATACAGGCTTGCTCGACACAATGGATCTGCCGCACTAGTGGCAAGCGCTCAGCCTAATTTGAGGCCAGCAGCCGTTATCCTTCAAGAACCACGCGCCTTTCTTGGTCATGTTGGGCACGCGGAATGGGCCGCACTCGTCGCGACGGCCAGCGAGCCTAACGCCTTTCTTGAGCCGTGGTTTCTCTCCGCGAGCCTGACCCATCTTGCGCCGCCAACGTCACTCCGTTTGGCTGTCTTCCGGGGGCCAGACGGAACTCTCGCTGGCCTTATGCCGCTTTCAATCGAAACCCATTATGGGCGTCTACCCTTGCGCCATGTGCAAAATCATTTGCACCACAATATCTTCCTCGGGACTCCGCTTGTTCGGCGGGGGTTTGAACAGTATTTTTGGTCTGAACTGCTCGCAGCGCTTGACGCATCGGACTGGGCGCGAGGTCTGCTTTGCATTACTGACATGACCGAGGACGGCGCGCTGCACTGCGGCTTAAAGGATGCGGCGCGGGCGCTTGGCAAAGACTGCGACACGGTGCTCAAAACGCGCCGTGCGTTGCTGGCGAGTGACCTCGCATCAACGGATTATTATGAAGCGGCGGTGCGCAAGAAGAAGCGCAAAGAAATAAAGCGCCTGCAAAACCGGCTTGAAGAGCTGGGCAAAATCTCGTTTGAGACCCTGACAACACCAGAGCTTGCGGACCCGTGGTGCGCCGAATTTTTGGCGCTGGAACAGGCCGGTTGGAAAGCTGAATCAGGTTCACCGCTCGCGTCTAGCGCTGCAACACAGGCGTTCTTCAAGGCGCTGGTAAGGAACGGACTTGCCGCAAAGCGCGTCGAAATTCTGAAGCTCAGCCTTGATGCGCACCCCCTCGCGATGCTCATCAATTTCATGGCTGCGCCAGGCAGCTTCTCGTTCAAGATCGCTTATGATGAAGCTTACGCGCGGTTTTCCCCCGGTGTTCTTCTTCAGCTGGAGAATTTGAAGATCCTTGACCGCGCGGGTTTTGACTGGATGGATAGTTGCGCGTCAGAGGATCATCCGATGATCAATTCGCTTTGGATGGAGCGCCGCTCGCTGGTTTGGGTTGCGATCCCGCTGCGGGGGTTCAAGCGCGAAATGCTCTTTCGTTTGACGCGGTTTGCGGAAAATAGCTGGGCGGCGCTCAAGGCCCTGCGCGCGCGGCCCGCCAATGATAATCGGGACCGAACGGGTGACTGAGCGCGCCTTTTCTCCCGCCGCCAAAGCGCGCTTTAAGACGCTGTTTCCCGAAACCGCTGGCACCTTGACACATGGTTTGAGTGCGCATCCCCTGTTGTCGCTCGAAGCCCTTGTCGCACTTGGGCAGCGGCTTAATCCGGACCATGTTGAGTATAACAAGGCCGATCTTCCGATTGGCGTTGATCCCTCGCACGTCAAAGGCAATGGGCTTTCAATCGCGGAGACCATCCGCCGCATTGAGGACAATGGATCGTGGATGGTGCTCAAGTGGATCGAAAATGATCCCCCCTATGCCGCGCTTTTGCACGACACGCTCAGCGAGTTGCGCGCGCTAGTGGAGCCCGTCACCGGCGCGATGCGCAAGCTTGAAGGGTTCATCTTCATCTCGTCGCCCGAGGCCGTCACGCCTTTTCATATGGACCCGGAGCATAATATCCTCCTTCAGATCCGCGGGACCAAAGCGTTTTCGACCTTCCCCGCGGTCGACGCCACAATCGTCAATGATGCCGAGCATGAGCGCTATCATATGGGGGGGCACCGCAACCTGCCGTGGCTTGATCGCTTCGCCGAAAAAGCTGTGGTCCACGCGATGGGCCCAGGCGACGCGATTTATGTGCCCGTCAAAGTACCGCACTGGGTCAAAGTTGGCCCTACGCTCTCGATTTCGCTGTCGGTCACGTGGCGCTCTGAATGGGGCTACCGCGAATCCGAAGCACGGCTGATGAATGCCGTCCTGCGCGATTGGGGGATCAGCCCCGTCGCCCCGGCGCGCTTTCCCGCGCAAAACCTGCCAAAGGCCCTCGCTTACCGCATCGCGCGGCGCTTGCCCGGCGTGAAGCAGTGGGTTCAATAACCTCAGCCAAGCCTCAAATCGGGCGCGGTGGCTTCTGCCTTGAGCATCGCAATCGCTTCATCCACGCTCATGATGCGCTGACCATCTGACCCGAGAGACCGGATAGCGACCTTGCCTTCTTCAGCCTCGCGCATGCCGACAACGAGCAGATGCGGCACCTTGGCGAGGCTGTGTTCGCGCACCTTATAGTTGATCTTTTCATTGCGCAGATCGGTTTCCACCCGGAGACCGGCCGCCTTCAGCTTGGCCGTCACGGCGCCCGCATAGTCATCCGCATCCGAAACGATCGTCGCAACAACGGCTTGGACAGGCGCGAGCCAAACCGGGAAGCGCCCCGCATGATGCTCAATCAAAATGCCAATAAAGCGTTCATAGCTGCCCAAGATCGCACGGTGGAGCATGACCGGGCGGTGTTTGCCGCCGTCTTCTCCCACATAGGTCGCATCAAGCCGCTCGGGCAGAACCCGGTCTGACTGGATCGTGCCGCACTGCCAGGTCCGCCCAATGGCATCGGTCAAATGCCATTCGAGCTTGGGCGCATAAAAAGCGCCTTCGCCGGGCAATTCTTCCCAACCGTAAGCATCCGTGGCGAGGCCCGCCGCATGAACGGCATCGCGCAGCTCACGCTCGGCCTTGTCCCACATTTCATCCGATCCGAAGCGCTTTTCGGGGCGGAGCGCGAGCTTGATCTTGTAACTCTCAAAGCCGAGTTCCTTGTAAACCCGGTCGGCGAGCTTACAGAATTTTTGCACCTCTTCGACGATCTGATCCTCGCGGCAAAAGATGTGGCCATCATCCTGCGTGAACTGGCGAACGCGCATGATACCGTGGAGCGCGCCGTGCGGCTCATTGCGGTGGCAACAGCCCATTTCGGCCATCCGCATCGGCAGATCGCGATAGGATTTGATCCCTTGACGGAAGATGAGGACATGCGCGGGGCAGTTCATCGGCTTCAAGGCCATCAAATCTGCATCGCCCGTCAGGATCGGCGCATCATCTTCACCGGAGGGAATTTCATCGGGAACGATGAACATATTCTCGCGGTATTTGCCCCAATGGCCCGATTGCTCCCATTGCTTCGCGTCCATAATCTGCGGCGTCTTCACCTCAACATAGCCGCCATCATCAATCGCGCGGCGCATATAGGCTTCGAGTTCGCGCCAGATCATATACCCGTTGGGATGCCAAAAAACGCTACCATGCGCCTCTTGCTGAAGATGAAACAGGTTCATCTCCTGCCCGATCTTGCGGTGATCGCGCTTGGCGGCTTCCTCCATCCGCAGCGTGTAGGCATCAAGCTGTTTTTTATTGAGCCAGCCGGTACCGTAAATGCGGCTGAGCATCGCATTGGCCTGATCACCGCGCCAATAGGCACCCGCCACCTTGGTCAGTTTGAACGCCGCAGGATCGAGCTTTCCGGTGGAGGCAAGATGCGGACCCCGACACATATCCATCCAGTCATCACCCGACCAATAGACGCTCAGTTCTTCGCCCTCGGGCAGTTCGGCAGCCCATTCTGCCTTGAAGCTTTCGCCTGCTGCGGTCCATTTCGCGACCAGCGCGTCGCGCGCAATCACCTCTCGACGGAGCGGCTTATCCGCAGCGATGATCGCGCGCATCGCGGCTTCAATCGCGGGAAGATCATCCTCGGTAAAGGGACGGTCTTGTGGCGCGAAGTCGTAATAAAAACCATCGTCGGTTGAAGGACCAAAGGTGATTTGCGTTCCAGGAAAAAGCGTCTGCACCGCTTCGGCCAAAACATGCGCAAAATCATGCCGCGCCAGTTCGAGCGCATCGGCCTCATCGCGCGCAGTGACGAGCGCGAGGTGGGCATCGCCTTCAAAGGGCCGCATCACATCACGCAGCTCGCCATCCACCCGCGCGGCAATCGTCGCTTTGGCAAGGCCAGGGCCAATACTGGCGGCGACATCGGCGGGCGTAGAGCCCGGCGTCATTTCGCGCACAGAGCCGTCGGGGAGCGTAATTTTGAACAATATGGTCATGGAGAGAACCTATGGCGAGGATGACCGCTTTGAGCAAGATAGCCCCGCTTCGTGGTGCCCGAAAGAGACGAAAGAGACGCGACTCTATAGAACAAAAAAAGATCATAAACCGAGAGCTGCGATTCGCGTCGAAAAGGGCCGCTTTGCACAAAAATTCCCTGATTACCGCTTATTCTTCGCCGAAAAGCGAAGAATAGGGAAATAATAGGGAACTTATTGCTTGACATTATCGCCCTATATGGTTATAGACACATTATGTCAAGTCAAACCACCTTCACCCCTGTTCCGCGCCAATCCTCCCGCCATGACGGCTGGAGCGCCGACACACAGATTTGTTTTATTGAAGCACTCGCCGATTATGGCAGCGTTCGTGCGGCGGCGGAAAAGGCTGGCAAGGCCGCAGGCAGCGCGTACCGACTGCGCCACAGCGCGGGCGCAGACTCCTTTGCCGCTGCTTGGGATGACGCGCTCAAAATCGGCATGATGCACCTGCAAGACATTGCGATGGAGCGCGCCATAAACGGTGTTGCCGTCCCCAAATTCTACAAAGGCGAAATTGTTGGCGAAACCCGCTGGCATGACAATCGCCTGCTGATGTTCATGTTGCGGCACACCAATCGGCAAATATTTGGGCCACATGCTGATGAGGAAGACTGGGCGGCGCGCACCACTGCAGCTGAGATTGCCAGCGAGCAAAAGCGCTTAGAATTGCTCGCCCGCGCTGAGACGCTGCTCGAAGTGATTGAGGACGCGCTCGCCGCCGATGCTGGCGAGACTTCGCTCGTCGAGCCCGAGCGACGCCTTTTGCACTCCAAGCAAGAAGGGCTTGAGCGGCTCATCGCGCAGCTCCGCCATGTTGACACGATCCGCGCGGGAGAAGCGCATTTCGATCAATTGCTCGCCGATGGGCGGCTTACCGCGGCCAATGTTCGCGCCTTCAAAAAGCGGCTCCACGCGCAGGCCCCTTAAGGCGTTACGCCTTGCATGCTCAGCGCGTGAGAGTCGCATTGCGCTTCGTCCTGCATGGCACCGTGATCCGCACCTGCTCGTCATCCCCCATTCCCGTCATCCCGGCGCAGGCCGGTACCCAGCCGGGCGCGCCTTTGGAAGGCGTTGAAGAATTTTGGTGCCTACGCTGGGTCTCGGCCGGCGCTGGGTCTCGGCCTGCGATGGGGAGACGGGGCGTTCTATCCGGCGGTTGGCCAAGACCAAAGCCCTTGAGACGTGACTCGTCATGCTGCCCAAAATTTAGGCATGCCCGCGCAACATGCCCGCCACAGTGGCATTTATGGCAGTTTCACCATGACTTAGCGATACCGATGCCCGCGCCGGTCATCCTTTATCCCCGGATTTTCCGCAAAACCCAATCTTGGCATCAACCTTGCTTCTGACTCTTTTGAAACGGGTTTCAATAAGGGGTGCATGTGCAGTTGAGGGGGGTATTGAGCGCGACGGCGAACCCCACAGCCATGTTATCGGCTCAGCAAGGCCGCCACCAAAGCGATGCCCAAAAGGGCCGCGACGCCTTGCCAAAACCGCACAGGGTTGCGCTCCAGCAGCGCGGCCTGACGCAAAGGAACGCGCGCGACTGCAGCGCCGCCTTCAAGCGCGCGCAGCAGCTCAGTGACGTCTCCGTAACGGTCTTCGGGATCAATCGCGACGCTCCGCATGAGCACAGCATCAAGCCAAGCGGGCAGCTCGGGGCGAGATTTGGACGGCAGCTCGGGCACGCCGTAGCGCGGGCGGCTAAAGGCCTCGATTTCGCCGTAGGGGTATTTCCCCACGAACACGCGCCACAGGGTCACGCCCAGCGCGAACTGGTCCGTGGCTTGATCACCCGCATTGCCGCCGAACATTTCGGGCGCGAGATAGCTTGGCGTGCCCGGTATTTCACTCGCGACGAAGTCATCGACACGCGGCAAACGGGCGACGCCGAGATCGATCAACTTGAGGCCCTCGCCGGTCAGCATCGCATTGTCTGGCTTGATGTCGCGGTGGATGATGTTGAGCCGGTGGAGCGCAATGACAGCACGCGTGAGTTTGGTTGCCATAGCGAGGCCCGCCTCAAGGCTAACATGGCTTTTGATCCGCGCTTCGAGCGTCTGCCCTTCATAAAAGGGCTGGACGCCGTAAAGGCGGCTCTGGCGATCGGGCGAGACCGCGATGACGCCGCCAACAAAGGGCGAGTTCACCCGGCTTCCGACGAGCATCTCGCGCGAAAAGGCGAGCCGTGCGCCGCCTTCAGAGAGCAAGGCAGGCTTGGGAAATTTGACCGCGACGCTCTGGCCGTTCACCGTGTCGGTGGCGCGAAACAACCGTGTGTAGCGGCCATCAGAAAGCAGCGCATCGAGGCGGAAACCATCGATGCTTTCGCCCTCGCCGGGCGGCGGCAAAATGGGCAAGCGATCAATGTCGCCAGCAATGACATCATGATCGGGCGCGGGCAGCGCGACAATATCGAGCACGACCGCGCTGGCATTATCCTGGCTTCCCGCCGCAAGGGCAGCGGCAACAATCGCGGCGGCATCGGCTTCAGCCGAGCTGCGCGCGCCGAGCAGCTTTTCAAGCTTGCGCGCGTCGAGCATTCCGTGGACCCCGTCGCTCGTCAACAGCAGCCGATCATGGACTTCAAGCTCGACGGTTTGATGATCGAGCCGCAAACGCTCTTCAATGCCGATTGCGCGGTACAAAATATGCCGCTGGTCAGGGTGCGAGCGAGTGTGATCCTCGGTCAGGCAGGTCAGCCTGCCACCGCGAAAATGCCACGCGCGGCTATCCCCCACATGGAGACAATGGCCGCGCCGCCCTTTCAAAACAAAGGCGGTGAATGTGGTGGCAGCGTGGGCCATATCGGGGGTGCGGCCCATGCTCGCCAACCAGCGGTTATAGGGCCCCATCACGCGCGCCGCAGCCGCAGCAACACCAATTGTATCGGGCTGATCATAAAGCCCGTCGATCAGCGCGCGCACGGCAAGTTCGGCCGCCATACGGCCCGCTTTGGCCCCGCCGACGCCGTCGGCCAAGCCAGCGATCAGCCCATGGTTCGCGCGCTCGGTTTCGGTCGCCGAATAGACGCCCGCAAAATCTTGATTGTCCGCGCGCTTGCCCGTTTCAGAGGCAACCCCTGCCGCGACCAGCAATCGCCCTTCCGGTTTCAAAGTCAGAACTCCCTCACGTGTGCGCCCATCCGCGTCCGCGCGAAGGGAGCGGTTTGGAGAGGCCTCTGTCAAGTAGATTGGCATCACGTGAAAAAGGAGTCCCAATGAAATGACGAAGTCTTTCTGGCAATCTGGCCACCGACCGACGCTAATTGCGGCGTTTCTCTATTTCGATGTCGCGTTCATGGTTTGGGTGCTCCTCGGGCCGCTCGCGCCGATCATTTCAAAAGAAATGGGATTAACGCCCGCCCAAAAGGGCTTGATGGTCGCCGTGCCGACTTTGGCGGGTGCGATCCTGCGTCTCGTCAACGGCCTTCTCGTTGACCGGATTGGCCCAAAGACAACCGGGGCCATCGGGCAATTGATCGTTATCGCGGGCCTGCTCACCGCTTGGAAGTCGGGGATTGATAGTTTTCAAGGCACGTTGGCCGTCGGCGTCATCCTTGGCTTTGCAGGCGCAAGCTTTGCCGTTGCGCTGCCGCTTGCCAGCCGTTGGTATCCGCCCGAACATCAGGGCAAAGCGATGGGCATCGCGGGCATGGGCAATTCAGGCACGGTGTTCGCATCGCTCTTCGCGCCGGGCCTTGCCAAGGCGATGGGCTGGAACGCTGTTTTGGGTCTTGTCTGCATTCCGCTGGCGATTGTGTTCGTGATTTACATGATCTTTGCCAAGGACAGCCCCGATCAACCCGCCGCAAAGCCGCTCTCGGCCTATTTTGATGTGCTTAAGGATCAGGACGCGTGGTGGTTCATGCTTTTTTACGGCGTGACCTTTGGCGGCTTTGTTGGCCTCTCGTCGAGCCTTTCGATCTACTTTGTCGATCAATTTGCGCTGACGCCCGTCGTGGCAGGCTATTTCACAGCGGCGTGCGTGTTCGCGGGATCGCTTGTTCGGCCCTTCGGCGGCGGCACGGCTGACAAGATCGGCGGCATCAAAACCTTGTCCTACGTCTATATGGCCGCAGCGGCGATCCTCGCGCTGATCAGCGTCGGCGGCTTCACGCTGCCGGTTACGTTCGCGTTGTTCTTGGCCGTCATGGCGACGCTGGGCTTCGGCAATGGCGCTGTGTTTCAGCTTGTGCCGCAGCGGTTCCGCAATGAAATCGGCATCATGACCGGCCTGGTCGGATTTGGTGGCGGCGTCGGCGGCTTCTACCTCGCGTCGTCACTCGGCTTTGCCAAGCAATCAACCGGAAGCGCTTCGGCAGGGTTCCTGATCTTTGCGGGATTAGCCCTTGTTGCCCTTGCGGGGTTGACCTCGGTCAAGCGACGCTGGCGCACCACATGGGGCGCGGCCATTCAAGGCGTTAGAATCTGAGCATGGCGAAAAACAGAGGATGCCCTGAAGGTTCACTCTTCAGGAGACACACCATGCACAAGATTATTCTCGCGACAACCCTCACGGCTTTGGCAACACCCGCGCTTGCCGAGCCCGCCAAGATCAAGCCCTTGGTTGACGTCCGGCTAAGGACCGAAACAATCGACCAAGCGGGCATCGCGCGCAAAGCCGAAGCGCTGACCGTCCGTATCCGCGCCGGGGCCGAAGTTAAAAAAGGGCCCTTCGCCTTGCTCGTCGAGGCCGAAGGCACGCTCGCGCTTGTCGACCATTATAACAGCGGCCTCAACGGGAAAACGGCCTTCCCCGTCGTCGCTGATCCGCAGAATGTGGAGCTCAACCGGTTGCAGCTCCAATTCACAGGCATCCCAAAAATGCTGGTGACGGTAGGCCGCCAGCGGATCAACCTTGATGACCAGCGCTTTGTTGGCGCGGTGGGGTGGCGCGCCAATGAACAGACCTTTGATGCCGCGCGGATCGAATGGTCAGGCGTCAAAAATGTCAAAGCCGATGTAACCTACGCTTGGGCGAACCGGACAATCTGGGGCGTCGACGGCTTTGGCGCACGGCAAACCGCGATTAACGGGCGCAATGTCTTCGCCAATCTAAGCTATAAGCATAAGCGCGGCACCCTGACAGGCTTTGCCTATCTGGTCGATCAAAATGAAGCCGCCGTGCAGGGCTACCGCCTATCCAGCCAGACCTATGGTGCCCGCTTTGCAGGCAGCGCACCGCTCTCCAAATCAACCAAAGTGAGTTATGCATTAAGCTACGCACGGCAAGGCGACTACCGCAACAACCCGAATGCGTACCGTGCCCATTACTGGCTCGGCGAAGTGGGGCTTGAGGCCAATGGCTTTAAGCTGCTGGGGGGTTACGAAGTTCTCGGGTCAAAAACGGGCGCAGCATTCACCAGCTTTCAAACCCCGCTGGCCACGCTGCATAAGTTTAACGGCTGGGCTGACAAATTTCTCACCACCCCGGCCAATGGGCTGCGCGATGCCTATGCGACGCTGGGATTTGTGAAGCCAAAATGGGGGCGGCTGACCGCGCTCACGGCGCAAGCCACCTATCATGATTTCAAATCGGCGCGGCTGGGCCAACGCTATGGCAGCGAGATCAACCTGCTGCTTTCGGCCAAGCATAAGCGCACGACCTTCTCCCTCAAATATGCCGATTACACCGCCAAAGCCTTTGCGACCGACACCAAGAAGTTTTGGGCCTCGATTGAATGGGCCCTGTGAAACAACCGATTAAACCCTCCCCCGGTGGGGGAGGGCTCCCTTTGAAAGGCCCAACGGCATGACCAAGCCCCATCTCATCGTCATCGGAAACGGTATGGCCGGATGCCGCGCGGTGGAAGAAATTCTGGCGCGCGATGGCGATCAATATCGCATCACGATTTTTGGGGCCGAGCCGCGCGTGAACTATAATCGCATCATGCTGTCCCCGCTCCTCGCGGGGGAAAAAAGCTTTGATGACATCGTGATCAACGATCAGGCCTGGTATGATGATAATGCCATTACGCTGGTTTCGGGCGATCAAATTGTGGCGGTTGACCGGAAGATTCAAACGATCACGGCTCGCTCCGGGCGGGTGGAAAGCTATGACAAGCTGATCTTCGCCACGGGGTCTGATCCCTTCATCATCCCCGTGCCGGGGCACGACATGCAAGGCGTCGTCACCTTTCGCGATATGGATGATGTGGGGGCAATGCTGCGCGCCGCTGACGGCGGCGGAGTCGCGGTGGTCATTGGCGGCGGGTTGCTCGGGCTTGAGGCGGCACACGGGCTTTCGCTGCGCGGGATGAAGGTGACGGTCATCCATCTGATGCCAACACTCATGGAGCGCCAGCTCGATGAGGCGGCAGGCTGGCTCCTCAAAGAAGCGCTTGAAGGGCGCGGCCAGACAATCCTGACCGGCGCGGATACGGCTGAGATTTACGGGCAAGGCAAGGTCGAAGGCGTGCGCCTGAAGGACGGGCGTGAAATTCCGGCGTCGCTCGTGGTGATGGCGGTTGGCATTCGCCCCAATGTGAAACTCGCGCGCGATGCGGGGCTGGCGATTGGGCGCGGCATTCATGTTGACGATCATCTCGTAACGTCAGATGCCAACATCCTCGCGGTCGGCGAATGCGTTGAACATGGCGGCGCGGTCTATGGCCTTGTCGCGCCGATCTGGGATATGTGCCGCAGCCTCGCTGACGGCCTTGTGGCGCAACCCAATGGCTATACGGGCTCGGTCACTTCAACCAAGTTGAAAGTCTCTGGCATTGATGTCTTTTCAGCCGGCGATTTTTCGGGTGGCGAGGGCTGTGAAGATATCGTCATGCGCGATGCCACGCGCGGCATTTACAAGCGGGTAATTGTCAAAGACGATAAGCTCATTGGCGCAGTCCTCTACGGCGACACGGGCGACGGGAACTGGTATTTTGATCTGCTCAAGCGCGGCGAAAACGTAGCCGAAATCCGCGACGCGCTGATCTTTGGGCAAGCCTTTGCCTCGGGAGGCGGCGGATCGCTAAACCCGCTTGAAGCCGTTGCGGCTCTAGCAGCAGATGCTGAAATCTGCGGCTGCAACGGCGTTTCAAAAGGCCAAGTGATGGCCTGCATTGCCGGTGGCGCGGGCACACTTGATGCGGTGCGATCAGGCTGCAAGGCTTCGGCCTCCTGCGGCTCGTGCACCGGCCTTGTTGAAAACCTGCTCAGCCTTGCCATGGGCGATGACTATGCCGGTGAACGCGACGAAAAGCCGATGTGCAAATGCACCAGCTTCACCCATGAGGATATCCGGGGAGCGATCATCGAAAAGCAGCTCAAGGCGATCCCTGAGGTGATGCAGGAACAGCATTGGAGCACGCCCGATGGCTGTGCCTCGTGCCGCCCCGCGCTCAACTATTACCTGCTCTGTGCGTGGCCCGGCGAGTTTCTTGACGACAATCAGAGCCGCTTCGTCAATGAGCGGATGCACGCGAACATTCAGAAGGACGGCACCTACTCGGTCGTCCCGCGGATGTGGGGCGGGGTCACAAATCCGACCGAACTGCGCGCCATTGCAGACGTCTCTGAGAAATATAAGGCGCGTCTGATCAAGGTGACGGGCGGGCAGCGGCTCGACATTTTCGGGATCAAGAAGGAAGATTTGCCTGCCGTCTGGGCTGATCTGAACGCCGCTGGAATGGTGAGCGGCCACGCCTATGCCAAGGCGCTGCGCACGGTCAAAACATGCGTTGGCTCGGAATGGTGCCGGTTCGGCACACAGGATTCAACGGGGCTTGGCATCAAGACCGAGAAGATGACGTGGGGCAGCTTCATGCCGCATAAGTTCAAGATCGCCGTGTCAGGTTGCCCGCGCAACTGCGCTGAAGCGACGATCAAGGATTTCGGGATCATCTGTGTAGAGAGCGGCTACGAACTCTCCGTTGGCGGCAATGGCGGCATCCACCTGCGCGGCACCGACGCGCTATGCAAGGTCGAGACCGAACAAGAAGCGCTCGATTATTGCGCGGCCTTTATCCAGCTTTACCGTGAAGAAGCCCGCTATCTTGACCGCACCGCGCCTTGGGTGGAACGCGTCGGGATGGACTATATCAAAGCGCGAATTGTCGAGGACGATGCTGGCCGCGAAGCGCTGCGTGCACGCTTCCTTTATTCGCAAAGCTTTATGCAGGATGACCCGTGGGAGAAGCGGGCGGCGGGCGAGGATTATAAGCTGCACCAGCATTTGGCGGAAATCCGCCCCCTCAAGTTCGAAAATGCGGTGTTGGCGTGAGTCGAGACTTCATCGTCATCCCGGCGAAGGCCGGGACCCAGTCCCCAACAAGGGACACTTTGCTCTGGTCCAGGGTCCCGGCCTTCGCCGGGATGACAGGAGAGATGTCATGAACCCCGAATGGCTCGATATTGGTCCCGTCGATCAACTCCCTGCGCTTGGCGCACGCACGCTGCCGGTGCGCGGCGGCGAGGAGATTGCAATCTTTCACACCGCGAACGGCGATGTGTACGCGCTTGTCAACAAATGTCCCCACAAGCAGGGGCCGCTATCACAAGGCATTGTGCACGATACAACGGTGACCTGCCCGCTCCACAATTGGCGCATCTCGCTCATCACTGGCAAGGCGCTTGGCGGCGATGAAGGCTGTGTGCCCGTGATCCCAGTGAAGATTGATGGCGGGCGAATCCTCATTGGTCGGGCGGAAGCGCTAGCGAGTGTCGGTTAAAACTACCTGCGCCTATTGCGGTGTGGGCTGCGGCATCATCGCGACGCCGACAGCCGCGCGCAGCGTCACGATTGCTGGCGATCAGGATCACCCCGCCAATCACGGCAAGCTTTGTTCCAAAGGCACCCACCTTGGCGAAACCGTTGGACTGGAAGGGCGCTTGCTCCACCCAGAAATTGCGGGGCAGCGCGCAAGCTGGGACGAAGCCCTTTCCCTCGTCGCCGAAAAATTCACAGCCACACTTGCCGAATACGGCCCTGACAGCGTTGCTTTTTACGTCTCCGGCCAATTGCTGACCGAGGATTATTATGTCGCCAACAAGCTGATGAAGGGCTTCATCGGCAGCGCGAATATCGATACCAACAGCCGCCTCTGCATGGCGAGCGCGGTTGCTGCGCACACACGGGCCTTTGGCGAAGACGTTGTGCCGTGCAGCTATACCGACCTTGAGGAGGCTGATCTCGTCATTCTCGTCGGATCGAACACCGCTTGGTGCCATCCCGTGGTGTGGCAGAGGCTCGAAGAAGCGCGCGAAAAGCGCGGCACAAAGCTCATTGTGATTGACCCGCGCAAGACCGAAACCGCCGAGCGGGCTGATCTGCATCTAGCGATTGCGCCCGATACTGATGTGGCCCTGTTCAACGGTTTGCTGCGCGAACTCAAGGACCGCTGGCTATTACGCGGATCCTATCTTGCCAATACGGTCAACGTTCCCGACGGCTTTTGGGATACGGTGCAGAACCACGATGTCGCGCACACATGCGGCATCGCCGAAGCCGATCTCCAGCGCTTTTATGATCTTTTCATCGCGCATCCGCGCACCGTCACCCTCTTCAGCCAGGGCGTCAACCAATCGACGCAGGGAACCGACAAAGCCAACGCGATTATCAATCTTCACCTGGCAACCGGGCGCATCGCCACTCCGGGGGCGGGGCCCTTCAGCATTACTGGCCAGCCCAACGCCATGGGCGGGCGCGAAGTGGGCGGGCTGGCCTCGATGCTCGCGGTGCATATGGGGTTTAGCGACGCCGAGCGCGACCGCGCCCAGCGCTTCTGGCAATCCCCCACGATCTGCGCGGGTCCCGGCCTCAAGGCCGTTGATATGTTTGATGCCATGGCAGTGGGGAAAATAAGGGCGGTATGGATCATGGCGACCAACCCCGCCGTCTCGATGCCTGACGCAAACAAGGTCCGCAAAGCCTTGGCCCTTTGCCCCTTTGTCGTCGTCTCAGATTGTATGGCGCAGACCGACACGGGGCTTTACGCCCAAGTCAAACTCCCCGCGCTCGGATGGGGTGAGAAGGACGGCACCGTCACCAATTCTGAACGCTGCATCTCGCGCCAGCGCGGCTTTTTCGATGCGCCCGGAGAGGCTAAGCCCGATTGGTGGGCGCTTGCCGAAGTCGCGAAACGGATGGGGTGGGCCAAGGGTTTCGATTACCCCAGCGCCGCGTCCATCTTTCGCGAGTTTGCGCGCCAGACCGGGTTTGAAAACAACGGCAGCCGAGTCCTCGATATTGCTGATCTCGCCGCAATGGACGATGCAGATTACGATGCGATGGGCCCCCTACAATGGGGCGGGGTTTCGCCCTTTGCGGACCGCGCATATCCGACGCCCGACGGCAAGGCGCGCCTCATCCCGGTTGCCTTTACGCCGCGCACGACAGACCGTGCTTTTCCCTTGAGCCTCAACACTGGTCGCTACCGCGATCAGTGGCACACGATGACCCGGACAGGCCTATCGCCAAAACTCTCGCAACA